>CAZNSL010001318.1:0-1712 GCA_964574975.1 uncultured Alcaligenaceae bacterium
CGACCTTGGCCTGTTTGCGTCGGTGCGGCCTTTACGCAGCTACACCGGCCTGCCGGCGCGGTTTGCGGGGCTGGACCTGCTGTTGGTCCGCGAGATTACCGAGGACCTGTACGCGGCCATCGAGCACGAGATCGTTCCCGGCGTGGTGCAGTCGATCAAAGTGGTAACGGAGGCGGCGTGCGTGCGATTCTTCCGCTTCAGCTTCCAATTGGCGAAGGCCCGCGGCCGCAAGACGATCCATTGCATCCACAAGGCGAACATCCTCAAGCCGGCCGACGGGCTGTTCCTCGACTGCTTCCGCCGTGTGGCCGCCGACTACCCGGAGTTGCAGCCGAAGGAGATGATCGTCGACAACGCCTGCATGCAATTGGCGAGCAAGCCGCAGCAGTTTGACGTGCTGGTGGCCGGTAACCTGTACGGCGACCTGTTGAGCGACCTCGGGGCCGGCCTGATCGGCGGCATCAGCGCGACGGCGTCGGTGAGCCACGGCGATGGCGTGCGCGTCTATGCGGCGATCCACGGCGCGCCGCGCGAGGCGCTCGGCGGCGACCGGGCGAACCCGTTGCCGCTGTTGACGCCGGCCATCGAGATGGTGAACGACTTGGGCCACGCGGAGGCTGCGGCAAGGATTCGCGCAGCCGTCGAGGCGGTGCTGACGGCGGGCAATGCCCTGACGATGGACCTCGGCGGCAGCGCCGGCACGCAGGCGATGGCGGAGGCGATCATCGGGAAACTGTAATCCGGTTTGCGACGCTTCGATCCGTCACGCTGGCTTGGGACCGGCCCGCAGGGTTTTGATGAAGCCGTCGACCGTCTCGTCGGCTCGCTTGCGCACCGCGGACGGGTCTTCGCCCTTCGCCAGTGCCTCGCGCAAGTCGTCGATCTTCCCCGCCCACGCCTTGCACTTGGTCAGCAGCCAGGTCTGGTCGTCCGGCGGCAGTTGCGGGTGGTTCGTGGCGATCAGCTTGTCGCAGCCGGTCTTCAACTCGTCGAGGCGCTGCGCGAGCTTCGCCTTGGTGTCGTGCGGTTGGTTGTGCCACTGGGCCACCGCGTCGGCGAGGCGGTTCAGGTACTCCGGCCCCTCCGCCTGCGCGGTCAGGATGCCCGGGTTGTTCCAGCCCCACTCGGGGACGGGCGGCCGGCCGAGGTAAACGGCCAGCCCCAGGGCCGCGGCCGTCGCTAGGGTCGCCCACGCCCACGGGAAGCGCGCTCGCTCCAGCGCGGCCGGGCGGCGCAGCGCCGTGAGCGTCACCGGCACCACCGGAGCGAGTTGGCCGTCGAGGAAGGCTCGAAGGCGATCGCGGCCACGATCGGCCTGCGCCTCGAGAAGCATGCTGCTGTCGGCCGGCGTCACATCGGACCAGTACGGCCCGCCCTCGACCAGAACCAACTCTTGCAGGGCGAACAGGAGTCGCGGGTTCGTCAGCAGGCGGGCGATCCGCGGCGTCGACAGTACGCCGAGACCGCGCTTAAGCACGTCGGCGCGATGACTGCCGAGGGTCTCGTCGAGTGTGGCTGCGGCGGTGGGGCGGTGGACGGCGGCGAGTTCGGCGACGAGTTCGCCGAGGTGCGGGCCGACGAGTTGACCTTCGAGCCACGCCGGGATGTCGGCGGCGTTCTCGGGGATGTCGGCAACGTGCAGTTTCATGACTCGGCCCGCTCCACGCAGGATTTCAGCGACTTCTTGGCCAGGTGGGCCAGCTTGTGTGCCC
>CAZNSL010001319.1:0-1709 GCA_964574975.1 uncultured Alcaligenaceae bacterium
AATAGATCGAATAGCGCGGCGCGATGGTGATCTCGTCGGTGATCGGGATGCCCGCGCGCAGCGTGGCGCCCGCCGTCGTCGTGTTGTAGACGCTGTATTTCGACGTCGTGTTCTTCTTGACGTAGAGGTCGAAACCGACGGCCACGCGCGTGTCGAGGAAATAGGGCTCGGTGAAGTTGAACTCGAGGCCCTTGGTGCGCTGGCCGAGCGTGGCGGCGGCGCGAACGTACTGGCCGCGGCCCATGAAGTTGGACTCGCTGACCGAGACTTCCGCGATGAAGCCGTCCGACGTCGAATAGCCGCCCGACACCGAGAAATTGCCGGTGGGCTGGTCCTCGACCTCCACATTGATGACCACGCGGTCGGGCGCGGTGCCCGGCTCGTTGGTGATGCGGACCTTCTTGAAATAGCCGAGGTTGTTGAGGCGACGCTCGGCGCGGTCGATCAGGACGCGGTTGTAGGCGTCGCCCTCGCCGATCTCGAACTCGCGGCGCACGACGTAGTCACGCGTACGGGTGTTGCCGCGGACATTGATGCGCTCGATGTAGACGCGCGGGCCCTCGTCGATGACGAAGTCGATGCTGACGGTCTGCGCTCCGGCGTTGCGGCCGCCGCGCGGGCGAACCTGCGCGAAGGCATAGCCGCGCCGGGCAAGCGCCTTGGTCAGCGCCTCGACCGACTTCTCGACGAGGTCGCCGTTGTAGATCTCGCCGGCCGACAGGCGGACCAGCGGCATCAGCGTTTCGCCGGGGACCTCCGGCAGATGCGACTGCACGGAAACATTGGACACGCGATACTGCGGGCCCTCGTTGATCGCGATGTTGACGACGTAGCCGCCCTGGGCAGGGTCGAAATGCGCCTCGTTGCCGACGACCTGGAAGTCGGCGTAGCCGTTCTTCAGGTAGTAGCGGCGGATCAGCTCGAGGTCGGACGAAATGCGATCGGGATCATAGACGTCGGTGTTCTTCAGGAACGACAGGAAGTTCATTTCCGTCGTCTGCATGAGGCCGACGAGCTTGCCGGTCGAATAGGCCTGGTTGCCCGAGAAGTTGATGACCTTGACGCCGGTCTTGTCGCCCTCGTCGATCGTATAGACGACGTCGATGCGGCCGTTCGGCAGATTGACCGTGCGATAGCTGACCTTGGCCGCGGCGCGGCCGGAGCGCTTGTAGATTTCCCTGATTCGCTCGACGTCCGCAGCGGCCACGGACGGGCTGAACGGACCGCGCGAGCGCAGCTGCAGCTCCGGACGGAGCTGGTCGCCCTTGACCTTGCTGTTGCCCTCGAAGGCGACGTTATTGATGATGTTGTTCTCGGAAACCTGAACGACAACGTTCGATCCGCGGCGGCTGACGCGCACCGAGGAGAACAGGCCGCTGTCGCGCAAGGCCTTTTCGCCCGCCGCCACGCCTGCGGCGTCCGTGCTGGTGAAATAGGAGCGCACCGTCTCCGAATCGACGCGACTGTTGCCCTGCACCGTGACCGACTGGGCGTGAGCCGAACCCGAAAGTCCCAGCCCTCCGACCAAAGACCCGACCAAGGCGAGGCGGGTCCAAATTCGTTGCGTACGATGCATTACGCCGATCCCTGTTCCTTCATGGCCGCCTTGGGCGACCGACCTCGCGCGCCAGAACCTGGGTTCCACGGCGCGCCAGCCGTTCAATCTTGAAAGGTCGAGCCTTTCACAGGCTCGACCGCACGTTGCTTCT
>CAZNSL010001320.1:0-1707 GCA_964574975.1 uncultured Alcaligenaceae bacterium
GGTGGGCGATGTCGTCGGGGACGAGATCGAGGGCCGACAGGTAGCGCCGGAGGCGGCCGGGGTTGTCGGCGGCGGTGGCGCACTGTTGGTAGGCGAGGGGTTCGCCGAGGTGCTGGCTCCAGGGCAGATGGTGTTGCAGGGCGTCGGTGTTTTCGCGTGACTCGCGGTTGCGGTGGTCGCCAGTGGTTCCCAGGCCGGCGCGGTCGGCGGTGACAAGGACCAGTTTGGTGTTGGTTCTGCCGGCCAGGCCGGTGAGTTGGCGCAGATCATCAGAGGCGAGTTCGTCGGCGTCGTCGACGACGATGAGCGCTCCCGGCGGCGGCTTCCATTGCCCTGTGGTGAGTTTGGCGACAGCGGTACCCGGATCGTCGGCGACATGGTGGGCATAGCGCTGGTTGTTGGCCGCCGAGCGTGCCGCGGCGGTCGCGGGCACGGCGAGCACGCGTGAGCCGCTGTAGTGCGCGGCCAGGGCGACTGCTCGCAGAACCTGGCGACCTTCGCGGCTGAACCGGCGCGCGACCTGGGTGAGGTGGGGGTCGGGAGGTGTTTCGGCGGCGTCGAAGGGCCCTTCGATGCTGCGTGAGCCGAGCAGGCCGTATCCGCGTGGGTCGTCGAGGATGCGCAGTGGTTGGACCGACATGTCGCTGTCGGTCAGTGCGGTGACGACCTCGCGCCCCGCCGCCGTAAGTCCGTCGAGCGCCGACTCTGGTGCGTCGCGGTAGACCGCGGCTGGGCTTCGTCCACCGGCCGCCTGCAAATCTCCTCTGTCGCAGTGCAGTCGGGCCAGACGCCACGGTGTGGGATAACCGGCCGGAAATCTGTTGATCTCGCCGCGCTCTTGCCAGCTGAAGGCGCTGAGGAATCTCTGATACTCGGTGTGCATTGCCTCGGCCAGCGTTTGCAGCTCGCCGGCCCCGGCACAGCGCTCGACGGCCGCACACAACTGTTGATGCTGACGGTTGAGGAGCTCCTCGCGTGTCCTCAGGTTGTGGTAGCGGTCGGCCAGCCGGTTGGCGTCCAGCGGCTTCTGGTCCAGGCGGCGCAGGAAGTCGTCGTCGAGTTGCGTCACGAGGTATCTCCTGTTCGTTGCGCTTGCTCGGTGGATCGGTTAAAGGCTCAGGCCGGCATCGCGTTGCGGGCCGTCGCGCCCGGTGTCGCGCACATGTGCTGGTGCGGCCAGGCGGGTGTAGGCGGCCGCGAGGGTGTCGCGGCGCGCGATCAGTGCCGCGGCTTCGCGGTGGGCGTCGTCGTCGGGAGGTCGGTGGAGTTCGCTGAGGTAGCGGCTGACCCGGGTAAGCGCGCTGTCGGCGACCTCGCGGGCCGGCGGAGTGCCGAGGTAGTGCGACCACGACAGCGCCTCGGCCAGCGCCGTGGTGAGCGGGCGGTTGGGACCGGGGGCGGAGGTCTCGTCGGTGACCAGGAGCAACTTGGTGTTGGTGGCCGTGGCGGTGCGGGTGAACCACCGCAGCTGGTCGGCGTCGAGGTGGTCGGCGTCGTCGACGATGAGCAGGGCACCGGGCGGCAACTTCCACTGGCCGCTGTCGAAGTTCGCGATGGCCTCCGCGGCGGTGGCCCGCTTGCGGCAATAGGTTGCGCTGCGAGAAAGGGCAGCGGTCGGGCTCGCCGGAATCGTGAGCAGCTTCAGGTCATTCCGCCATACCGTCTTGGCGAGGGCGTCCATGATGGCGTGCCGTTCGGCGGGGATGA
>CAZNSL010001321.1:0-1707 GCA_964574975.1 uncultured Alcaligenaceae bacterium
CGCGGCGCGGGCCGCCGGTCGCCGCGCGGCGGGCCGTCGAGCAGGGCGACATCCTGTTCGGCCATCGGCTCGCCGACGAAGCCCCAGCGGCGGGCGCGCTTCGCGGCCGCCTCCAGGTCGTCGCGGGTGGCGAAGTGGGCGTCGTCGAAGACGAGCAGGTCGAACGGCTCGGAAAAGCGGCGGTCGGCGGCGAGCGTTGCCGGCGTGGCGAAGACGACGTTGACGGCGTCGGCGTAGCGCAGCGGCAGCGTTGCGAGCAGGTCGTCGAGGCCATCGGCCCAAGCGCGGGCGGCGTCGGCGTCCCGACGATCGGCGTCGCACAACGCCGTCCACGCGGATCGGGCGTCCGCGACGGCGGCGGGCATCGCCTGGATCGGCACGGGGCTGTCGGCCAGTTGCCGGACGGTCTGCGCCCACTTGTCGGCGACCAGGGCCGCCTCGGTGGCCAGCGCGGCGAGTTCGTCGGCCGCCTGACCCTTCGCGGTCGCGGCGGCGACGCGGTATTGCTCGATCGCCGCGTCCGCGACGTCGGCCTCGGCCAGCGCCCGGTCGCGCTTAGCCTCCAGGTCGGCGACGCGGCTGGCCGGGTCGCTAGCGAACCTGGCCCGCCAGTAGACCCCGGTCCACCAGCGACCGTTGTCGAGCGCCTCGGCCAAGGGCCGCAACTCGACAGCGGCAGCTTCGTGGGCAGCGGCCTCGCGGCGGAGGTGGTCCCCACCGCTTGGCGGCCCAGCGGTCGCGGCGGCGCTGGCCGCTTCCAACTCGGCGCGGCGGGCGGCGACGCGCTCGGTCTGCGCGGCCAAGTCGGCGAGGTGCTCGTAGACGGCGGTCTCGGCGTCGCGGCGGGCGACGCGCGCGGCCGTCGCCTTCACGCGGGCGTTGGCACCGGCGAGCGTCTCGTCGCGCAGGAGTCGACAGCGAGCGTCGAAAGTGGCACGGGCCGCGGCCGGCGGTAGCGCCTCGGCCGACTCGTTGGTCCCGACCAGCCGCAGCGGCACGACCTCGGGCCGTCCGTCCAATAGTTCCGCCAGACGGTCGAGAGCGGCGGCCCCCGGCGCGAGGACGGCGACGCGCTCGCCGCGAGCGACGGCGCGGACGACAGCCTCGGCGACGACGCGCGACTTGCCGGTGCCGGGCAGTCCTTGGACGAGGCACACGTCGGGCGCGGCGAGCAGGCGGGCGACAGCGTCGCGCTGGTGCGGGTCGAACTCGACTGGCAGGTCGCCCAACGGCGGCGCGGCCGCCAGCGGCGGCAGCACGTCGACGTCGCCGGCGAACAGCCGCGGCAACAGCGGCGAAGCCACGGCGGCCTCGGGCAGTTGGTCGGCGGGGAGGGGTTGGTCGGCGGCGAGGAGGAGCACGCGGTTGCGCTGGTTGTGGGGAAGGAAGTCGTAGAGGTCGGTCCAGGTAGCGGGATCGTCGGCGCGGGGGGACCGGGCCGCCGAGGGCGGATCGGCGGGCCGCTGGGGCGCGGTGGTGCTGCCGCGCTCGCTGGGCCGGTCCCGGGAATTCATCGACCACCCTCGGGGGCGATCCGTACCCGCCGCCCGTCGGCCGAGTCGCCGGCCGGGCCTGCGGGTCCGTCCGCCGTCATTATGCGAGCCGCCGGCCGCGAATGCCCCTCAAAAATGGCGCGAATCATGCCAACCTGGCGATCGGCGATCGGAGGCAGGGCGATCGGCGATCGGAGGCAGGGCGATCGGCGAT
>CAZNSL010001322.1:0-1706 GCA_964574975.1 uncultured Alcaligenaceae bacterium
CGCGACTCCCGCCGCCAGTACAGCGGACTCCACGCCCGCCACGACCGCCAGCCGAGCCACTGGACCGCCCGGATGTCGAGCATCGCCCAGTACAGCAGGTAGCGATAGGCGTGCTTCCGCTGCTCGTCCACCGCCCGAAGTCCTCCGTCGCCGAACGACAAAGCTCAGCAGCCGGGCCGCTCGATTGACGTAACGACTCGACAAACCGTAATGCGGCCCGGTCTGCTGCAGCAGATTGTTCGGCTCAACCACTCGCCATTAGGCGGATAAGTGCCACGGACGGCACCCACCACCCCCATAACTGCCGGGCGCGCAGCAAATACACAAGCGTCCGGCAACTCCGGGAAGCATACCGCTGCTTCTGACCGGCCGCGGCAAGTCAAGGACTCGTCCAGCGAAGAAACTCGTGGGAAAGCGAACTGTGCCTTCCACGCTGAGAGCTACTTCGCCCACGCCGGTGCTTTGGAGGCAGGTCCTTCATATTTCTCTGTCTTCGCTCCGTGGTGATAGCCGCCGCCAACAGGTCCCACACTTGCACCTCCGCCTGGTTGGACAACCGTTCGCTCCGCCTTGATGTTCGGGTCGTCAGGCTTGGTCGAGGCCGCCTTGTCATCGCACCCGACGGCACCGAGCATCACCGCTAGCAAAAGTAGACGCTTCAAGGGAACCTCCTTCATTACGACGGCTTCTGCCGCCCAACAGCACAGTTGTCAAAACACCGCTGCACCCCGATACGAGCCGCTGTCATGCTGGGCCGCGCGAGGCTCGACACCACAACAGCGACGTTGTCGAGAGCCGAACTAGGCCGTGTTGACGAAGCGTTGTCGCTTGGGGTAAAGGTTTAGGTCGATTCCGACCGTCGCGAGGCACGACGCCATGCGGTACATGCTCACGGACGACTACTGGGCGATCCTCGAACCACTCGTCGTGGAGGCCAAGCAGTTCGTCGGCGGCCAGCCGCCACGACTGCCCGACCGGCTGTTCTTCGAGGCGATCCTGTACTGGGCCCGCACCGGCGTCCCCTGGCGCGACCTGCCCGGCGACTTCGGCCGCTGGGACGCGGTCTACAACCGCTTCGGCCGCTGGGTCCGCTCGGGCAGCCTCCAGCGCCTCTTCGAACTGCTGACCGCGAACCCCGACCTGGGCGACGTGCGTCGCATCCTGATCGATTCCACGGTCGTCCGCGCTCACCAGCACGCGGCGGGGGCGCGGCGCAAGAAAAAAAGATCGGGGCGGCACGAAGTGCTCGCCGCGAGGGTCTTGGCCGCAGCCGGGGCGGCCTGACCACCAAGGTGGCCCTGACGGCCGCCGACGAGGACACGGCGATCGCCGTCGAGGTCTTGCCGGGCCAGGTCCACGACGCGCCGCGGTTGGAGCCGTTGCTCGACGCCACGATCGACCGGGTGCCGAACTTCGACGAACTCGTGGGCGACAAGGGGTTCGATGGCGACGCCCAGCGGGAGGCGTGCGTGGACCACAACGTGTTCCCGAACATCCCCAGCAAGTCCAACCGGGTCGAGCCGGCACCGTTCGACCCGGAGGGCTACCGGGAGCGGAACAAGGTGGAGCGGCTGTTCGCGAAGGCCAAGCAGTTCCGGCGGTTCGCGACGCGGTACGAAAAACGAAAGTCGATGTTCCTCGGCGTCGTGCACCTGGTGTTCTGCTTCCTCCGCCTCCGAAGGCTGATGAACGTCAACACGGCCTAG
>CAZNSL010001323.1:0-1702 GCA_964574975.1 uncultured Alcaligenaceae bacterium
GCGGGCATGGCTGAAGTGGCAGTACCTCTGCCACCGCGGCCCGACTGAGATCGGCGCGTTCGGCCTGAGCCGGGCCGCCGACTTGCTTTATGTCGAGGACCTGATCGTCGTGAAGCAAGCGACCACCACGGTGTCGGTGGCGTTCGACGATGCCGCGGTGGCGGACCTCTTCGATGCGATGGCCGACGCCGGCGTGGCGGCAGAGTGTTTCGCCCGCATCTGGCTGCATACGCATCCGGGGGCGTCGGTGACGCCGAGCGGGGTCGACGAGGAGACCTTCCGCCGCGTCTTCGGAGGCCCCCACTGGGCCGTGATGGCAATCCTGGGCCGGACGGGCCGGACCTCGGCCCGGCTGAAGTTCAACACCGGCCCCGGCGGGGCGGTGGAGATCCCGACCGTCGTCGACTGGGCCGCCTGGCCGGCGTTTGCAGAGTCGGGCGACCTGCCGCGTGCCGTCGAGCAGTGGCGGGACGAGTACGATCGGTTCGTCCATCCCTTGCCCGTGATGCCGCTCCTCACCCCGGGCGAGCCTTCGAAAGCGAGGACCATATCTCCCGTCGCCGCCGGCTTCGACAACTGGCTCTTCGGCGACGACCCCTTCTTTATTCCGAGTTATGCGCATGAGCACCGGTGAAAGCCTCGCCGGTCGCGACGTGCGCCAGCGCGATCTGGTGCCGCCGGAGCGGTTGGCAAACGTGCAGGCGGTGGTGATCGGGTGCGGCAGCGTCGGCCGGCAGGTGGCCCTGCAACTCGCCGCCCTGGGCGTGCCCCGCATGACGCTCTACGACCACGACGTGGTCAGTGTCGAGAACCTCGCCGTACAGGGGTTCGGACCGGACGACCTCGACAGTTTCAAGGTCCACGCCACGGCCAATGTCGCCCACCCGCAACAACCCTTGATGGAGTTGATCAGCGTCGCGGAGCGGTTCCGCAAGAGTCACGTCCGCGGCTGGAAGCGGGACCGCGAGATCGCGGTCTTCTCCTGCGTCGATTCGATCGAGACCCGCAAGTTGATCTGGGACGCCGTCCGGGATCGCTGCGGGTTCTTCGCCGACGGCCGCATGGCGGCGGAGTCGCTACGGGTGCTGGCAAGCGCCACGCCCCACGGATCAGCCTATGAGCGCAGCCTCTTCACCGCAGGCGAGGCCTTTGTTGGCCGTTGCACGAGCAAATCGACGATTTATTCGGCCAGCGTCTGTGCCGGGCTCATGCTCGGCCAATTCACCCGCTGGCTCCGCGGTCTGCCGGTGCCCGCCGACGTCCAATTCAACCTGTTCGCGATGGAACTCAGCGTCACGGACGTCTGAGACCTACGCCTCGATTCCTTCCGAAGCCGCCGGGCCGTGCCCGGCGGCTTCTTCGTTTGAAAGGAGTTCCATGCTCTTCCCCGGCAACGCCAAATTGGGCCGGCATCTGATCTGGAGTTTCTCGTTGCCCTCGGGCACAGCGGCCGTCTGCGTCGGCATGACGCCAACCTGCCGCCGCATCTGCTACGCGGCCAAACTCGAATCCTACCGGCCCACGACCGCCAAACGGTACGCGATCAATCTCCGCTTGAGCCGTCGTCGCGGGTTCGTCCGACGCATCCGGGCCTTTATCATCTCCAACTATGTTCGAATCGTGCGCATCCATGCCGGGGGTGAATTTTTATGTGGCCGACCACATAAGAACTCTTATGTGGTGTTCTTGGTTATGTGGCGCA
>CAZNSL010001324.1:0-1700 GCA_964574975.1 uncultured Alcaligenaceae bacterium
TCCCGTACGCGGTCGGAGCCAACGGCGCTCCGGCCACCAAGGGCGACTACAGCTATCCGTTCGGCCGCAACGTCGCCGGACCCGGCAACGAGAACTTCTTCACGATCACCTCCCGCACGATCTACTGCGACCCCGATCGGATGAACGGGTCGACCGGCGCCGCGACTGCGGAGGTCGCGCCGACCGCGCCGACCTGCGAAGCGTGCACCGCGACCTGTCCGGTCGCGCAGGTCGAGAATCCGAACAGCCCTCTCAACTGCGACTTGGGCTGCACGAATCCGGCGGAATGCACGAAGTGCAACCTGATGTGCCCGGTCGACCTGACGTATTCCTGCGGCAAGACCTGCACGACGCCGGCGCTCAACTGCGCCGGCGTCGGCGGTGGCACCTACGCCGCGATCGGTCCGACGACCTGCACCGCCGGCGCCACCCAGCGTTGCGTCACCCATCCGGGCGCCTGCGCCGCCCCCGGGGCCTGGGTGATCGGCGCCGCTGCGTGCAACACCGCGATCACCGGCGTCAGCAAGACCCAGGCGACCGACCCGATCCCGGCCGGCACGATCGGCAAGACCTACGAACAGGACGCGAATGGCGCCGGCGACGTCTGCCGGCGCAACAACTTCACCTACACCGACGTCACCGCCGGCGGCTGGCAGTATCCGGAGACCGCCGGCGTCCGCAAGTACTCGCGGGCGGTCAGCTCGGGATGCGGCAGCATCAGCGCGTCGATCAACCGCCACTACTACAAGGCGGCGGTCCAATGGTGCGACACGCAGGTACCGCTTGGAGGCAACGACAAGTGGCGCGGCTACGGCAAGGGCAACTGCCAGGAAGAGAAGACCACGGTCTACCAGTACCCGAAGTTCGTGAAATCCGGGTCCGACCTCTCCGCCAGCAACGACAACTACGATTACGATAACGCGGCGTTCCAACTGGTCGAGCTCGACTTCAAGAACTCGAAGATCATCGTCCGCAACGGCACCCCGTCCGAATCGATCTCGCACACGCTGGAGGACGGCGAGACGATCACCCGCGACTCGACGTCGTCGACGCCCGCGGCCAGCGAACTGGTCAACTACGCGAACTGGTTCGCCTACTACCGCACCCGGATGCTGGCGTCCAAGACCGTCACCTCGCTCGCGTTCTCCGAGCTGACCGACAAGTTCCGCGTCGGCTTCCAGTCGCTGTCGAACGGCGAGACGTCGTCGCAATTCCTGACGATCGCCGATTTCAAGAGCGGTAGCGGCAACCAGCGCGAGCTCTGGTTCGGCAAGCTGTTCGGCCAGACGGTGCCGATGGGCATCGACACGCCGCTCTTGAGCGGCATCGAGCGGATCGGCGCGTGGTTCTCGTCGGCCAGCGGAACCCACGACAAGCTGGCGGGATCGACCAACCCGATCAACCTGTCCTGCCAGAAGAACTACCACATCATGTTCACGGACGGGTACACGAACCAGGGAGGCCTGCCGACGACGACGGTCGGCAACATCGACGGCGCGGTGATCCCGACGCTGCCCGAGGTGATCCTGGAGCTCGTTCCGGGCAACCAGTGGCCGCTGCGGTTCCGCGAGGGCGCCACGGCGGTCAGCAACTCGCTCGCCGATTACGCGTTGAAGTACTGGTTCACCGACCTGCGGCCGTCGTCGACCTTCCCGGACAAGAAGATCTACGACAACAACGTGCCGACCTCCGAGAAGGAC
>CAZNSL010001325.1:0-1140 GCA_964574975.1 uncultured Alcaligenaceae bacterium
GATCTTGCGATCGTGCAGACGTTTCATGAGCATGGTCGCTTGCCTTCCTGGCCTAGCGGGTCAGACGCGTATAAAGCTTCGACGCGATGTCCTCGAACACGGGCCCTAGGGAGCCCGCGTCGGGCGCGTAGTAGTAATTGCCGCAACTGGTCAACGGCGGCGCGGCCTGATCGGCGCACGCGTCCGTGTTGCGGTCGCCATCGTCGCCCACCGCGGCCATGTAGCGGAGCACGTTCTCGCCGATGCGCGGCGGGATGCCGATGGCCGTGCCGAAACCGATCGGGTAGATGACGATGTTGCCGCCGATCTTGGGCTCGGCGTTGTTGTAGCTGTCGGCAGCCGCCCACGGCCAGGCCCCGCCCGCCGCGCAGTTGCCCAGACCCGGGTTGCACGTGATCGTCAACGCCGCGAAGTCGATCATGTCCTTGGCGTAGTCGACCGTGTCGTACACGTACACCGGTTGGATACCGTTGCTGACCGTCAACGACTTCGGAGCGTTGGCGACCGAGGCCGCCGGGAGGATGCCGCTGTCGCCGACCCACATCGCCCCGGGCGGGCACAGAGTCTGGCCGCCGTCGGCCGCCGGATGGTACGGGCCGCACAGACGCAGACCCGGGTTGCGCACCTCATTCTCGCGAACGGGGATGCCGTTCTCGGTGTAGGTGTCGCTGTAGTCGTTGTCGTTGTTCTGGTCGAAGCCGGGCATCTGGCAGGCGGGCTTCGTCCACACACCGGTGCCGAGATCGCCCGGGCAGAAGCCGTTCTGGAAGGCGATGTCCAGACCCGAGGCCGCTAACCCCGCGGCGCCCGTGTACGTGTCGGGCACATCCGCGACGTTGACGTAGCCGTCCGACAGGAACACGATCACCCACAGGGCCTCGGGTCGACCGCTGGCTTTCAGGATGTTGGCGGCGACGCGGATGCCGCAGCCGACGCAGCCGGCGAAGGTCGAGTAATTGGGGTTGGGCGCCTTGTCGCTGCACCCGGCCGGGATGGCGGTGTTGCTGCCGCTGTTGCACAGGATGCTCAGCGGGTTGTAGTTGAAGATGCCGCCGAGTTGAACGCCCGAGGCGCTGTCGTGCAGCGTGAGGTTGTCGATGGCGGCGTAAGCGCCGGTCGAGTCGGTCGTGCCCGTCGCGC
>CAZNSL010001325.1:1150-1700 GCA_964574975.1 uncultured Alcaligenaceae bacterium
GCGCCCAGGTTGGCGGTGAGGCCCGAGTAGATCGTCGCGTTGAAGTCGTAGCCCACCACGGCGACCCGGTCGTAGCCGGCGTACATCGTATCCACTAGGCGTTTGGCGGCCTGCTTGGCGTCCCACAGCGGTCGGCATTTGTCAGTGCCGTCCTCTGGCGATTTGGCGAACTGCGAGCCGGCCGTGGCGTTGCAGCCCGTATACGTCAACCCGCTCGTGGGGTCGGTGTGCGCCCCGGCGTCGGGGTCGAAGTACGCGTTGAAGCAGCGGTCGTTGCCCGTGAAGGCGCTTGTGCCGCAGCCGAGATCGGTGGTCTGGGCAAAGAGCTCGTTTGTGTTGAACACCACCACAAGGTCGATCGAAGCAGCTTCGGAGACCGCGTCGGTCGTCAACGTGGTGCTCTGGAAGCCGATGATCTGCATAAAGAAGAATCGGACAGTCAGCGTGCCCTCGACGCGCAGTTGCTTCCGCGGGATCTGGTCGTTGCCGGTGCACAGCTTGTTCGACACCGCATCCGAAGACGTGGTCGCCGGCCCATCGATCGACGCCG
>CAZNSL010001326.1:0-1698 GCA_964574975.1 uncultured Alcaligenaceae bacterium
CGGCAGCACGACGAGCGAGTCGCGGCCGTCGAGCGCGGCGCGCATGGCCGCTTCCTGCATCGGCCGGAGGGACCGAAAGCCCCAGTGACGAACGATGACGGCCATGAGGTCGGCGAACGGGTCGGACATGGGTGCCATTCTACAAGTCATGGGAATTGGCCACAGATGAACGCGGATGAACACAGATGAGATCGATCGATCTGTGTTCATCCGCGTTCATCTGTGGCCATTTCTTTCGGCCAACTCCTCCCGCTAGAATGGCCCTCATGCAGGTGACGCTCACCGTGACCGACGGCCCGCACGCCGGCAAGGCGTTCGCGTTCGCCGAGCGAGACAGCTTCCTCGTCGGCCGCTCCAAGGATGCCCACTTCTCCCTGCCGCGCGACGACCCCTACTTCTCCCGCCGGCACTTCCTCGTCGAGGTCAATCCGCCGCGTTGCCGACTGCTCGACCTCAAGAGTCGCAACGGCACCCACGTCAACGGGCAGCGCGTCGAGGCCATCGAACTCGGCGACGGCGACGCGATCAAGGCCGGGCACACGATCTTCCGCGTGTCGGTCCTGCAACCGGCGGTTGCGGACACCACCCCGTCCGGCCAACTCTTCGAGGTGCCGCTCGAATCGGCGGATTGGCAGTCGCTGCCGCCGGACAAGCACGTCGGCGCGTCGTCGCCGAAGTTCGAGCCGGCGACGCTGCCTGCGCCGGCCCCGAATCCGCCGGTCGTCGATGTGGCGGCCACGCCAACGGTCGTTCAGACCGTGGACGGCGCGGCGACGTTCGGCGGCGTGGCCGTGCCCGGCTACCGGCCGGTGCGGCTGCTCGGCGAGGGCGGCATGGGCGTCGTGTACCAGGCGGTACGCCTGGCCGACGGGGCCGCGGTCGCGCTTAAGATGCTGAAGACCGCCCCCGGCGTGGGGCCGAAGCAGGTCCGGCGGTTCCAGCGAGAAGCGCAAATCCTCGGCGAACTACGCCATCCGAACATCGTCGGCTTCCACGAGGCCGGGGCGGCGGGCCTACACCCGTACATCGTGATGGAATACGTGCAAGGCACCGACGCGGACGCACAACTCCGCAAGAACGGCCCGCTGCCGATCCGCACGGCGGTGGATTACATCTGCCAAGTGCTGGACGCTCTGGAGTACGCCCACGCCCGTGGCTTCGTCCACCGCGACATCAAGCCGGCGAACATGCTGCTCGAAGACCGCGGCGGCAAGACCGTCGTTCGGCTGGCCGATTTCGGATTGGCCCGGCTGTACGAGGCGTCGCAGTTGAGCGGCGTGACGCTGCCGGGCGACCAGGGCGGCACCGTTGCGTACATGGCCTCGGAGCAGGTGACGCACTTCCGCGACGCGGTGCCGGCGTCCGACCAGTACGCGGCGGCCGCCAGCCTCTATCATCTGTTGACGGGCCAGTATGTCCTCGACTTCGGCACGGACAAGCATCCGTTGATTCAGATTCTCACCGAGACGGCGGTGCCGATTCGCAAGCGGCGCAAGGACGTGCCGGCGAAGTTGGCCGAGGCCATTCATCGAGCGCTGGCGAAGGAGCCGAAGCAGCGGTTCGCGGATGTGGAGGAGTTCAAGCGGACGTTGTCCGGGTCGTATTGATTTCGATCCGCTGCCGGACCTGGGTCGCTTGATTTAGGCGAGCCGGGAGCGTTAGCGACCGGAGTGAAGGCGCAGGCACTGTACTCCGGTC
>CAZNSL010001327.1:0-1696 GCA_964574975.1 uncultured Alcaligenaceae bacterium
CCGTGTCGCCCGTGATGACGCAGTTGACCGTGTCCTCGATCAGGTTGTAGCCCGCGCTGGTGAGTGTGCCGATGCACTCGTTCGTGGATGAAGGCACCAGATCCACGTTGTCGGCCACGATGCTGTTGCGGAGGGTGACCGCGCCGACGGTCTGATAAATGCCGCCGCCGCTGCCTTGCAAACCGCCCTGGCCGGCTGTGTTGTTGGCGATGGTGACGTTGTACAGATCGGCCGTGCCGCCGGAGAAGAGCCCGCCGCCGGCGTTCCCGGCGCCATTGCCGCTGATCGTCGTATTGACCGCGGTGATCACGCCCGCCGACGAAATCCCGCCGCCGCTTGAGTCCACTGTGTTGCTGGCCACTGTGGTGTTGCGGAGCACGGCCGTGGCGGCGTTCTGAATGTACAGGCCGCCGCTCGCGTTGCTGTCGATCACGCTGCTCAAGGCCGTCAGGCGCGTGCCCGACAGGATGTACACCGCAAAGCTCACACCGCTCGGTTGGCCATACACGCGCACGACCGAGAGCGTCAATTGCGCGGTGCCGGCGAGACGGATCGCGGACCCGGCGCCCGTCTGGTTGCCGCCCGTGATGCCCAGGCGCGACAGATGCACGACGGCATCGCCATAGACCTCAAACACGCGATCGAGGCCGCCGCCGTCGGCGATCGTGGCGGTCAGTCCGGCGCCGATCACGGTCAGGTCGTCGAAGATGTCGAGGTCGCCGGTTGCGGCCTCGGATTCGCTGGTGCCCGGGATCGTGAGCGTGAACGTGCCGGCCGGCAGCGTGAGGGTGTCGGCGCCGGTGCCCGCCGGGCAGGCGTCGACAGCGGCGTTGGTGTTGGCGGCGACGATCGCCTCGCGCAGCGAACAGTCGCCGTCTGTGTTGAGTTCATCGGTCGTCGTGGTGACCGTGATGTTGGTCGCCTGAACGACGGGAACCGGGCTCGCCACAGACAGGGCGGCGAACAGGAGTGCGAAGGCGAAGAAGAGTCGGGCTGGCCCGTTCAGGCTGTTGATCAGACGGGATGGCAGATGCGGCATGGTATCCCCCGGAATCTTGTTTCGCGGAGGATAGCGAATGGCGTGACGATTGCCTATCGGGTGCGCTCCCTATCTTGCCGAAAAGCGCACCCTATGTTGCCAGCCACGCGCGGCCGGCGGGAGGTCTCGACCGCTAACCCGGGTGTTGCCGGACTTTTGCGCAGATCCAGTCCAGGGCGGTAGCGGCGAGCCGGAGCACGGAGAGGTGGCCATCCTGTGGGCTGAGACGCAGTTCGGCCGTGCCGCAGGTCCTGGCGAGCCACCGGGCGTGGCTGACCGGCACCAGCCGATCCTCGCCGCCGTGCAGCAGAAGGAGCGGCGTCGTGATGGCGGCCGGGTCGCAGCCCCAATCGGTGACATAAGCGAGGTCGTCGTCGAGGAGACCGTCAGGGCCGTTGGCGGTAGCCGGGCCGAACACGCTGTCGAGCCAGGCCCACTCGCCGGCCAGGATCGCAACATCGAAGGCCGTCAGGGCCGTTGGATCGGATGGCGCGTCGGCCAGATGGGCGGCGAGCGCGGCGCGACCCTCGACTGCCGCTCGAAACTCGCTCGCGCCGCCCGGCGCCATGCCGGCGAACCAGTCGAGCCCCGACGCGGCAAACGGCGCCGGCCCCGACACCGTGACCACGGCCGCAACCCGGCCCGGCAGACGCGCCG
>CAZNSL010001328.1:0-1692 GCA_964574975.1 uncultured Alcaligenaceae bacterium
CCGGCGGGGGCCGACTTCACCCGGTCCGGCCGGAACGAGGTGCCAATACGCAGGAACGTCCCCGGCTTCGGATCGAGATCCGGCTCGTAAGCGAATACGAAGACGTGCGACACCAGATTCTGGATCGGATCGGTCGGTTTGGCCGGTGCCGCTGCCGCGTCGCCCGCCGGTGGGACGGGCGCGTCGGTCGCCGGCGTCGCCGCGGGTTTGCGGGCCATCCAGGTCAGGTTGTGGACGAGAGAGTCTACCAGGAAGTTGACGTTTTTGTGGTGGTACGTCGTGCCGCGCAACTCGACGACCCAGCCCTTATCCCCGTCCTTCGGCGGGTTGTCGTAGTCCTCCTTCAACATGCCACGCAGGGGTATGCCACTCACCTTTTCCGAGAGAGTCTTGGCATTATCGTAGAAGGTCTTGAGGTTGTCGCAGTAACGGGCGTCCACCGCTTCCAGGTCGACCAGGACCAGGTTCTCGCGCATGACCTCGTCGATGGGGGCGTCGGCGAGTTGTCCGCCGCGGACGCGGTCGCGGTACTCGCGCCAGGCATCGGTGGCCTCCTTGGTCTTCCAGTACACCTCCTGGTTGACGACCTTCGGCGGCATGTAGTCCTGCGTCTTGTTGGTACTCTTCAAGTTGCCGCCGTCGTAGCGGAAGCCGTTGGGGTTGGACGGGTCGGGCGTCTCCGGCGTCGGCAGGCAGGCGTTGATGAACTCGTTGAGGCGGATCAGGTCGAGTTGCTCGTCCTTGCCGGCGACGACGCTCTTGACCTCGGCCTGGAGCTTCTGAATCTCGGCTTCCTTGGTGGTGGCGTTGCTGTTCTGGGCGGCGGCGGCCTTCATCTTGTCGTCGGCCCGCTTCATCTCGTCCTTGATCGCCTTGGCGGCCACCGCGTTGTAGTTGATCGCGTAGCCTCCTGCTAGCATGGTCGCGCCCAGGAAGAGCGCCGACGCAGCGGCGACCGCCCACGGCTTCTTGGCCCGGATCATGCGGTCGAACCGAATCTCTTGCGGCAGCAGGTTCGTCCGCAACTTCGACACGCCCAATCCCTGCACGGCCAGGCCGTAGGGCACCGCGAAGCCGAGCAGGTTTTCGACGAAGACCGGAGCGTTGACCACGTCGTCGCCGACCAGGCGGTTGAAGCTATTGGGCTTCTTGACCTCCAGTTGCAGCTTCTCGGCGAGGTACTTCTGCAGGCCCGGTAGGCGGAACGCCGAGCCGAGGCCGACCATGTACAGCACCTGCGAGTCGCGGTGCGAATTGGTGAAGAATCCCAGGCTGCGCTGCACCTCTCCGACGAAATCGCCGAGGACCGGCTTCAAGGCGGCGAGGATTTGCTTCAACTCCGGCGGCGACTTGGCGGCGTTGCGCTTCATGTGTTCGGCCTTGGCGAAGGTGAGCTTCAGCTCCTTCGACAAGGCTCGCGTCAGGTGGTTGCCGCCCAACGGAATTGGCCGTTGCCAGATGATCTTCTCGCCGTCGGTGATGACCAGGTTCGAGCTAACGGTGCCGACATCGAGGCCGACGCCGCACTGGCGGGTGCCGCGCGCGCGGTCGGGGGCCGGCGGGGTCTCGCCGGGGGGCGTGCCACCCTTGTTCAACAGGTCGTAGGCGACGTAGTTGCACAAGGCCAGCGGAGCCATCTGGATGGTATGGACCTCGACGCCGACATCCTGGAAGTGTTGCAGCGAGCGGTTG
>CAZNSL010001329.1:0-1691 GCA_964574975.1 uncultured Alcaligenaceae bacterium
TGAGCCGCTCGGTGACGAGTGGGCGGGCGAAGTAGATGTCGGTGCCGTCGGCGAAGGTGGCGACGACCTGCGAGAGCCCGAATTTCGAGACGGAGCGGAGCGACTGGAGCTTCGGCAGGCCTGCGAGCGCCTGTTCGACTGGGAAGGTGATCTGCGTCTCGCACTCCTCGGGGCCGAGGGCGGGGGCGGTGGTGTTGACCTGGACCTGGATGGGCGTCGTGTCCGGGAAGGCGTCGATGTCGAGGTGCGCCAGCGCGAACGCGCCGGCCGCAGCGAAGGCGACTGCCCCCAGGATGACCAGGAAGCGGTTCCTCAGTGAAACGTCGATGATCCAATTCAGCATCGGACGGCCTCCTCGTCGGGGTGGCGGATGCAGCGGCCGGTTACTTGGCCGGGGCGGAGGCGTCGGCCTTCGCCCGTTGCAGGTTGATCTCCGCGTCGAGGCGGGCGACCTTGGCCCTGGCCTGGGCGATTGGCGAGGCTGCATTGGCCTTGACCCTGTTCGAGACGAGAACCTCGTACTCCTTGGCCGCGGTGACGATCTTCGCGAGAACGGCGATGCGATCCTTGTTCGATTCGCAAAAGTCGAGTTCCGCGTTCAGGACGTCGAGGTGCGCCTGATGCACGCCCTGGGATGTCGATGCCCCCTGCCCGTACGACCGGATCAATTGGTCGTAGATGTCGCGCAAGGTCGCGAGGCGTTCTTCGAGTAGTTCCTTGACCTTCGGGTCGGTCGCCCGTGCGCTGGGCCTGTCCCCGGCAGGTTGGCCGCCGTCCGCATTCGCCCGAGGCCACGTCCCGCATGCAACGGCCAGCGTTCCGCCGACGACGAGTGCGGGGAAGCCCCAACGAAGCACGCGTGCTGTCGGTAACGATTTCTGCACGGCTGGACTCCTTTACGAGGTTGGAACGGGCCGCTTGCCCGACACTTGCGGCCCTCGAATCGATCCACCACAGCGGGAAACTTGCCGCTCGCCCTTCCGCATCAGACTGGGATCGGAATCGAACCGACCGGGACGGTTCGCCGCGTCCACCGGCTTGTCGAGACGGCCCGACCGGGCCGTCAGTGGTCGTGGCACCCTCACCCGGCACCGAGGTTGTTCTTCAACAACTCGCTCCGGAAGATGCCACTGTTGGCCGTCGCAACCCACTCGCCCGGCACCAGCCCGGCGGCGACCTCCGTGACCGGTCCGGTCGCGCCGATGTCCTGCGCGGCCGGCCGGACCTTCCGGACGTGGAAGACCTTGTACTTCGCCGTCTCGAAGTTCTTGTCGCGGACGAAGACGACGTTGCAGTCGCCCTCCCAATGCACCGCGTCGCTCGGGACGACGACGGCTTTCGGCTCGCGCCGCAGGACGACTTCGGCGGTGCCGAAGGTGTTGGCGTGGTGCCGGCAACCGGTGTTCGGCAGGTCGACCCTGACGGCAACCGTTCGCGTCTTCTCGTCGGCCGCGGGACTAACCCACACGACCGTGCCCTCGTCGCCGCCGGCGGGGCCGGTGTGGCCGGCGTGTCGGAATCGCACCGCCTGACCCGGCCGGATGCGGTTGGCGTCTTCCAGGCGGATGTGGAGTGTGAGCCACATCCGACTTGCGTCCGCAACGGTGAACAATGGCGTCGCCGGGTCGGCCCGCTCCCCGGCGACGGCCGAGCGGGCGATCACCTCGCCGGCGAACGGTGCGACGACCGCG
>CAZNSL010001330.1:0-1687 GCA_964574975.1 uncultured Alcaligenaceae bacterium
CTTCAACCTCTTGTCACAGCGTCCAGGGACTGACGCCCCTGGCTACCCACGGCCGCCCCTCCGGGGCCAAGGCAGCCGGGCAATTATCAGAGCGAGAGGTTCTTGAAAACGTGTCGCCAAGAGGTGGCAGCGCTGCTGTCGCTACCGCCCCAGGTGTCGCTCGGCCAGTTCGACGAGTTCGCGGACCCGCCACGGCCGCTCTTGCAGCGTCAGCGTGTCGTTCTTCGCCAACCAGCCGCGGACGCGCTTCTCCGCGGCCACGGCCGTCGAGTGGTTGCGGCCGCCGAAGAACTGGCCGATCTCGCCGTAGCTTGCCGCCGTGTGTTTGCGGGCGAGGAACACGGCGAGCATCCGCGGGTGGCTAACCGACCACGCCCGTGCCTTCGATTGCAGCGTCCCCGGCGGTAGCCGCAACACGCCGCACACCGCCGCGTCCACATCGGCCAACGACACGACCCGTACGGCATGGCGTAGCAAATCGCCAAGGGCTTCGCGCGCAAGCGACACATCCACCGGCCGGCCGGTCACGCGGCTGTAGTGCTTCAGGCTATTGAGCGCTCCCTCCAACTCGCGGACGTTGCCGCGAAGTTGCTGGGCCAAAAACGCTAGCACGTCGTCGCGGATCGGCAGTGCCGCCTTTGCCGACTTCGAGCGCAAGAGGTCGAGCCGCGTCGCTGGGTCCGGCGGTTGCAAGCCCCACACGGCCCCGGCTAGAAGGCGGTCGGCCAATTCTGGCGCGAAGTCCTCGGTAAGCCGCGGGTGACAATCGCATGTTACCACAAGCGTTCGGCCGTCGTTCAGCAGCGAGTCGAAGGTGTGCAGGAACTCGTCCTGCGTCGCCTTTTTGCCGGCGAGGAAGTGCAGGTCGTCGAGAAGGAGGGCATCGCAGTCGCGGAACTGCTTGCGGAACGCCGTCATCTTCTGGAAGCGAGACGCTTGCACGAAGCGATTGGTGAACTCCTCCGCGGTCAGGAAGCTGACGCGCCAGTCCGGGGCGGCTCGCCGTAGGCCGACG
Source organism: uncultured Alcaligenaceae bacterium (assembly GCA_964574975.1). Taxonomy (GTDB): domain Bacteria; phylum Planctomycetota; class Planctomycetia; order Gemmatales; family Gemmataceae; genus JAXMAS01. The sequence continues at coordinate 1,016 of CAZNSL010001330.1, forward strand.
TAAACCGCTTCGAGCAGGTGCGTCTTGCCGGTGCCGACGGGACCGTGAACGACCAGCGGACTCGGCCCGTCGCCCGGCGTTTCGACCGCGCTTTGCGCGGCAGCGAACGCGACGCGGTTGCACGGGCCGACGACGAACTCGCCGAGCGTTCGCCACTTGCGCGGCGTCCGCGGCGTTTTGGCGACGGCGGGTTTCGGCGCGTCGAAGAGCGTCGGCGGCGGGCCTTCCGCGTACTTCGGCTCCGGCGACCCAGTCGCCGCTTGCGCCGGCTGCGCCACGTGCGCCGGAGGGGCGGGAAGGGATGTGGCGGCTGCTGCTTCCTTTTGCTCGGCCCGCAACTCCTGGAAGAGCGGCGCGTCGATGCGGAACTGGACCGGCACTGGCCGGCCGAACGCCTCGCGGGCCGCTGCCTCAACGTCGGCCTTGAACCGCTTGCCGAGCCAGTCCTGGAAGTGCAAATTGGGAACGCCGACGACCAACCGCTCGCCGTCGAACGCAAAGCGCGTGCGCGTGGCGAACCAAGCGTCGAAGCGCTCCTGCCCGATGCGGCCGACGAGCGCCGCGGGCAGCGCGACGACGGCGGCGGTGATCGTCACGGCGTCCCCTTTGCCCGCGTGTGCCTTAGGTGTCGTGCGCATGGTGTGTGACGGGGCCGTTGCCGGACGGAGCCGG
>CAZNSL010001331.1:0-1687 GCA_964574975.1 uncultured Alcaligenaceae bacterium
TGACGCCCCCCGCTCGGCGGCGCTTCGACAGATCTCGAATATCCTCTTCTTCGGCGCTCGCGCGCCTCGGTCAGCACGCGACCGAAGCGCGCGACGGCGTGGGCGCGGTCGAAGTCCGTCTCGGCGAGCTTGCGGCCGTTCGCGCCCATCGCACGCAATTCGTCGCGGTGAGCCAGGCCCCAGCGCACCGCCCCGGCGATGGCCGCCGCAGAATCCGGCTCGACGGTCAGCCCGCAGCGGCCGCGCTCGGTGACGCTGGCGACCTCGCTGCCCGGCTCGATGGCCGCGACGTACGGCCGGCCCGCGGCCAGGATGCCGTACAGCTTGCTCGGCACGATGGTGCCGGCCAGCCCCTTTTGCAGCGGGATCAAGTGCAGGTCGGCGACGGCCAATGAGTCGCCGAGCCGCTCCTTCGGCTGGTACGGCTCGAAGCGCACGTTCGCCAGCCGCTCGGCCTCCGCCCGCCGCTGGAGCGCATCCTTCGCCGCTCCCTCGCCGACGAGCAGGAAATCGACCGGCTCGGCCCGCAGCTCGGCGGCGGCGTCCAGCACCTTATCGAGGCTCTGCGACAGGCCGAGGTTGCCGGAGTACATGACGACGAACCGGCCGTTGAGACCCCACTCGCGTCGCAGCGGCGACACGTCCATCGGCCGGATCGCCGACGAGTCCGCCCAGTTCGGGACAACGGCGATCTTGTCGGCCGCGATGCCGCGGGCCAGCACCCGCTGCCGCATGTCGTCGCCGAGAACGACGATTCGATCGGCGGCCTTGAGGCCGATCTGCGTCGCGGCCCGCAAGAGCCAGGTGATCGGCCCCGGCTTGAGCTTGCCCGACGCCAATCCCACTTCGGGGTAGAGGTCTTGCAGGTAGTAGACCAGGGCCGAGCGGTGCCAGTACTTCAACACCAGACCGAGGACGCCGAGAACTGGCGGGTCGGTTTCGACGATCGTCACGTCGGGCCGCCGCGCCCGCAGGGCGGCCCACGCCGACAGCAACAAGTACGTCGACAGGCCGACGACGCGGCCGAGGAAGCTCTTCTTCGTGAAGCGGCGATTGCCGACGCGGGTCACATCGACGCCGTTGTGAACCTCGCGGGCCTTGAGCGGACCGGTCACGAAGTTCGGCCGGCCGGCAATCACCGCGACGGCGTGCCCGCGCGCCGCGAGGTCGCCGCACAGCTCGGTCAGGAGCTGGCCGGTCGCCTCCACGTCGGGCCAGTAGGAGCGGTTGAGGAAGAGGAGTTTCACGTCACCCGTCGAAGCGGAACACCGGCTCCATCGACGCCCACCACTCGCCCGGCTTCCGCGTCGGCAGCGGAATCTGGATCGACTCCATGATGTCCCACCACTCGCGCATTCGTGGGGCTGCCGCCAGCCGCGCCATGCGAGCCTCGTACTCGTCCGGTGGGCCGGCGTACTCGTAGTAGCTGAATAGCAGGTCGTCCTTGAGGACGATCGTCCAGTTCGACAGGCCAGCCTCGTGCATCGCGGCGAGGATTTCGGGCCACACGTCCGCGTGATAGCGGCGGTACTCGTCGGCACGGGCCGTGTCGATCCGCAAGACCTGGCCGAAGCGCATCATCGTGGGTTTCGATGTTTAGAGTCGAGCATGTCGGGTGGGACGAGTCTCGTTCTCGTTCCCAGGCTCTGCCTGGGAACGCACTGTCTTGCCGGCTCTGCCGGCCGCA
>CAZNSL010001332.1:0-1686 GCA_964574975.1 uncultured Alcaligenaceae bacterium
CCGGCCGGTGTGCAGATCCTGCCGGCTCGCCATGGCGGACGGGCCGTATTGCTCGGCGCCGGGTGGTTGGCCCTGGCGTCGTGCAAGACGTGACGCCCGGCACACCGCAGCGCCCGGATGACGGAGTAAGATGAACCGTACCCCTCCGAGGATGCCCAGCCATGGGTCGGCCGTTGTGATCTCGAGTTGGCGAGGCCGTAAGGTATGAGTCGCACACTGTTGAGGCCGGGATTGATCGTGTCGTGTCAGGCTTTCGAGGGCGAGCCGCTCTTTGGCCCGGCCTACATGACGGCCATGGCGCGTGCTGCGATCGAGGGCGGGGCGGTCGGCCTGCGCGCCAATGGGCCGGACGACATCGCCGCGATCCGTCAGGTGACAGCGCTGCCGTTGATCGGCCTTTACAAAGTCCGCTCGGCGACCTCAGCCGTCTACATCACGCCGACCCGATCCGCGGCGGCGGCCGTCGTCGCGGCCGGCTGCGACGTCGTGGCCGTGGATGCGACGTCGCGGTCGCGGCCCGACGGGGAGACGTTGGCCGACCTGATCGCATACATCCGCGCCGATCTGCACTGCGCCGTGATGGCCGACGCCGCGAGCCTTGAGGATGCGCTGACGGCAGAGGCGCTTGGGGCCGATTACGTGGGCACGACGCTGGCCGGCTATGTTCCCGGCGGCCGTGAAGCGGGCGATGGCCCGGACCTCGCGCTGTTGGCCGACCTTGTGAAGCACTGTCAACGGCCCGTCATCGCGGAGGGTCGGTACACGACACCGGACCAGGTCGCGGAGGCGTTTGCCTGTGGCGCCTACGCGGTCGTTGTGGGCGGCGCCATCACCCGGCCGCAGGATATCACTCGACGCTTCGTTAGCGCCGTGCCGCATTGAGACTCCCCGAGGAGGGCATTGTGTTGCGTTTTCTTGAGCAGCCCGAGTTCACCCTCGTCGTTCCCGACGACGGCATGGCCGCCACGGTTCGCGCGTTAATGGCGACCGGCAAGCCCGCAAACGACACGTACCTGGCTGGGCTGTCACCACAGCGACCTGCCGGTCGGATCACGGGCTCGTTCATCTACGCGCATCCACCCGACTATATCGGGCGGCCGACCATGACCTTCGGCGTCGCCGAATGGCGCGAGCAATTGCGTGAGCTCAAGACGCTTGGCATCGACACCGTCATTTATCAGGCGGCCGTTTGGGCCGAAGTTCGAGAATGCTACTACCCATCCCGGCACTTCACGGGCTATCGCACATGGGATTCGCTCAGCAAGCTGGTCGAGGCCGTCGGGGCCGAATCCATGACGCTGTTCCTGGGTGGTCTGGGCAACATGCTCGCGTTCGACGAGCGGATCACCCGCGAGACTCTGGATGCCGATGCCCGCGAGCAGTTGATCTGCTTCCGTGAGTTGCTGGCCTACCGGGGCGGCTTTCAGGGCTTTTACATGAGCCCGGAGACCGGGTTCCCCGGTGCCCGCCAGCCTGAACGCGAGCGCTTGCTGAACGGCTACTACAGCCAGGTGTGCCGGGGTGTCAAGGAGTTGATGCCCGAACTCAAGATCCTGATGTCCCCCGGGACCTATTATTACGCCGGCCGTGAGCGCGACACCCACGATTTTCTCTCCAGCCTGTTGTCTGGATGCCCGGTCGACATCATGGCGCCGCAGGATTCCATCGGCACTTTCGGGAACACCT
>CAZNSL010001333.1:0-1684 GCA_964574975.1 uncultured Alcaligenaceae bacterium
CGCTCCAGTAGTCGTAGTGGGCCAGCCGCCGCAGGCTGGCCTCGACGCCGCCGGCAATCACCGGCACGCCTGGGTATGCTTCGCGGCAGCGGTGGCAGTACGGCAACGTCGCTCGGTCGGGTCGCAGGCCGATTCGGCCGCCGGGCGAGTAAGCGTCGTCGTTGCGGACCTTCTTCGACGCCGTGTAGTGGTTGATGAGCGAGTCCATGTTGCCGGCCGAGACGCCGAAGAACAGCCGCGGCCGGCCGAACTGCCGCCACGGTTCCACGCTCTTCCAATCCGGCTGGCTCAGGATGGCGACGCGGAAGCCCTCTGCTTCGAGGACGCGGCCGAGGATCGCCATGGCAAAACTCGGATGATCGACGTAGGCATCGCCGGTGACGAAAACGACATCGACGGCATCCCAGCCGCGCTCGCGCATCTCGCGCACGGACATCGGCAGCGGCGGGGCAGCGTAGCGCTCCTGCCACAAGGGCAGCGACAGTCGCTCGGCGGACTTCGACAACAGCGACTCCTCGGCGGGCGGTGCTGAATACCAGTATAGCGACACCGCCTCAGCCTGCGAAATCGCCCTTGCCCCCCAGGCCGGGGGGTGTGGTAGGATGTCGCCCGCACGGGCGAGGCCCGCATCGATCATTCACGGAGGACGAGCATGGCGAAGAAGACCACCTGCCCGATCGGCCGCGCCGAGTTCCGCGCCCAGGCCAAGCCACTTTCGATCCAGATCGCCGGCGTGCCGCAGGTCGCGGAGGTGAAAGAGTTTTCGACCGGCTCGCTTGGCTGGTACCTCAACGGCAAGACAACGGTCGAGATCAACGGCACGCCCGTCGCCGTGCAGATCGGCCTGAACCTGACCATCGTCGGCTCGAAGGAATTGCCGCAGGACGCGACCGCGGCCGAGCCGATGGCCGCGACCGAGGCCGCATAAGCAAATCCGAGCCGGACGAGAGTCGTTCGGCCGCGGACCCAAACGTCAAGCGCGTCCGACTCCTTTGGCTCCTGGCCGTCGCTGCCCTGGCCGCCGCGCCTGCCGAGGTTTGGTGGTCGCTTCGCCCACTTTCGCGACCCGCGGTGCCGACCGTCGCCGGGGGCCGCAATCCCGTCGATGCGTTTGTCCGCTTCAAGCTGCACGCGGCGGGACTGCTCCCGGCCCCGGAAGCCGACCGGCGCACACTGATCCGGCGGCTCACCTTCGACCTTCTCGGCTTGCCGCCGACGCCGGTCGAGATTGCCACCTTCGTCGCCGACCCGGCGGAGGACGCCTACGAACGGCTGGTCGAACGGCTGTTGGCGAGTCCACACTACGGCGAGCGCTGGGCACGGCATTGGATGGATGTCGTCCACTTCGCCGAGACGCACGGCCACGACCAGGACCGCATCCGCCCGAACGCCTGGCGCTATCGCGACTACCTGATCGCATCGTTCAATGCCGACACGCCGTATCCGCGCTTCGTCCGCGAGCAGGTCGCCGCCGACGTGCTGTACCCGGACGATCCGGCGAAGACGCCCGCGCTCGGCTTCCTGGCGGCCGGCCCGTGGGACGAGAGTTCGCTGCGCGACATCCGCGAGGACAGCATCGACCGCACGGCCGGGCAGTATCTCGACCGCGACGACATGGTGACGACCGTCATGGCCACCTTCCAGAGCCTGACGGTTCATTGCGCGCGCTGCCACGACCACAAGT
>CAZNSL010001334.1:0-1684 GCA_964574975.1 uncultured Alcaligenaceae bacterium
CTGCCGCGAACCAGCGCGGTCGAGAACTCACGACGTTTCATGCTTGATCCTCATTGCAAAGACTTCGGTGGACACGCTTGCGACACGATTGGTTCAACGCTGGACACGCACGATGGCCGCGTCGACCCCGGCGCCGGCCAGCCGCTCCTTGGCCGCATCGGCGTCCTCCTTGCGCTCGAACGGGCCGACGCGCACCCGGTAGACGGTTCGACCGGCTTGTTCGCGCTCGGTTACCTTGGCCGTCATGCCGAGCAGACCGAGGTTGGCGCGCTGCTGTTCGGCATCGTCGCTGCGGGCGTAGGCGCCGGCCTGGACGAAGTAGCTTACCGGTTGAACGGTGGCCGGCACGGCCGACGCGGCGGCGGCCGGTGTTTCGCGCGGGCCGATCGTCGCCCGCACGCGGCCGCTCGGATTGGCCGGCGTCACCGCCGCCGGACCGCCGCTGACGCTGAACACTTCGGAGGTGTTGTTGTAGGTGATCAGGCTGCCGGCGGTCTCATCGGCGAGCGTCGCGCCCCGGTAGCGGCGGATCACGGCGCGATCGACCAGACGCACGGTGTCGGCCCTGCCGTCGTATTCGATCCGTTCGGCTTCGCCCCGGATCGTCTCGTCGACGCCGTCGCGCTTCTGGCTGAAGGTCGCGAGTTGACCGGGCAACGCGGTCGCAACCCCGGACTGGTAGCCGTCCGGCGACTGGCGGATTTCGATCTTCGCCGCCCGCATCGTCAGCGAGCCCTTGGTGACGACGACGTTGCCGGTGAAGCTGCCGATCTGCTTCAGATCGTCGTAGCGCCCGCTGTCGGCCTCGATGTTGAGCGGCTTGTCGCGATCGGCACGCTCGGCCTGCGCCGGCGACGCAAGCAGGACGCATGCCAGCGGCAGCAGGGCAATGCGCAGCCAGCGGCTGGCAACGGGGTCGCGATGGGCCTTCAACATGGGGCACGAAAATTGCGTGCGATTCTAGCCGACCGCCCTCGGGCGGCGGGCGCGCCCCTGTGCAGGGCCGTGGCTCAGGACGTGGCGCGCGTGCGTTGGATCAGGTAGTCGGCCACCAACAGCACACGTTGCGTCGATCCGGCCATTGTCGCCGATGTGAAGTACTTGCCGGCGATGCCGATTGACGGCACACCGTCGATCTTGTACGCCTGCGAGAGTTGCACCGCCTGCCGGGCCCGGGTCTGGACCGAGAAGCTGTTGTAGAAACTCATGAACTTGACAGGATCGACGCCGTTCTTCTTCATGAAGGCGGCGATCTCGGTCGGGTTGTCCATGCGCTGGCGATCGACGTGGATCGCGGCAAAAACCTTGGCGTGCATCGAGTCGACGAGGCCCATCTCGACGAGCGCGTAGTAGATGCGCTGTTGCGCGACGAAGGGCTCTTCGCGAAAGGCGACGTGCTCGCGGCGGAAGGCGACATCGGCAGGCAGTTTCTTGGCCCATGCCTCGAGCATCGGTTCGAAGGCGTTGCAGTGCGGGCAGCCGTACCAGAAGAATTCGACGACTTCGATCTTGCCGTTGGCCGGCGTCGGCAGCGGCGGGTTGATCACCAGGTAATCCTTGCCGGCTACCGGCGCGCCTCCCTGGGCGACGGCCAGCCGCAGGCCGCTGGCCAGCGCCCCGGCGGCCACACTGCCGCGAACCAGCGCGGTCGAGAACTCACGACGTTTCATGCTTGATCCTCATT
>CAZNSL010001335.1:0-1682 GCA_964574975.1 uncultured Alcaligenaceae bacterium
CAGCGACCGGAGGGTTCAAGACTCCGGTCGCTGACGCTCCCGGCTCGCCCGGAATGCTAGACATCACCCCGACCTCCAGCGCCGTCAGCGCCCGCCGGGCGTCGCCGTCGCAGACTTCGGCCAGGAAGTCGAGCGCCGCGTCGTCGGCTTCGACGGCGATATTCCCCAACCCGCGCTCGCGGTCGGCCAGCGCTCGCCGCAACAGGTCCTCGATGTGTTCGCGCGTCAGTGGCTCGAACGTGAAGATCGTGCTGCGCGAGAGCAGCGGCGCGTTGACGGCGAAGAACGGGTTCTGCGTCGTCGCCCCGATCAGCGTGACGACGCCGGCCTCCACGTCCGGCAGCAGAACGTCCTGCTGCGCTTTGTTGAAGCGGTGCAGTTCGTCGAGGAACAGCACAGTGCGCTGGCTCTCCGTCTCCAGGTCGGCGGCCGCCCGCTCCAGGACCGTACGCACCTCCTTGGTGCCAGTGCTGGTCGCGTTGAGAGCAACGAACGTCGCTGACGTGTGATTGGCGATGACGTGCGCCAGTGCCGTCTTACCGCAGCCGGGCGGGCCGTAGAAGACCAAGGAGCCGAGACGGTCGGCGGCGAGCATACGGCGCAGGAGTTTGCCGGGACCGAGGAACTGCTCCTGACCGACGAACTCGTCGAGGGTGCGCGGCCGCATCCGGCTGGCGAGCGGCTCGGCCGTGCGACGATTGGCGGCCCGACTGTCGGCGAACAGGTCGATGGCATGGCCCTCCTCACGAGAACATCGTTCCTCACTGCACATTCGTCTCGCAACTGGGGGTGCGCCACAGACAGCGCGACCACTAAACGCTGCCCGACCCGCCAACGGGTTCGTAGGCCTGCGTCGAACCGCTGGGCGCGTCGTCCAGATCGCGCGGGGCCGGCACCGGTACGAACGCGCCGCTGTCGCTCGACCACAACAGCTTCCGTCCCTCGTAGCTGGCCAGATCGTCGAGGATCACGCCCACGTCCTGGTAGCGCTCCTCCGGGGCGCGGGCCATCATCCGGCTGACGATGACGTTGAGCGGCGTCGGCAGGTGCGGGGCGGTGTCCGCTAGCCGCGGCGCGTCCTCCGTCGCCACGGTCATCAATACGTCGGCGGCGCTGTCCTCGGAGGCGAACGGACGCTGGCCGCTGAAGATGTGGAAGAACGTCGAACCGAGCGAGAAGATGTCCGAGCGCTCGTCGAGGTGGTCGCCGCGGGCCTGCTCCGGAGCCATGTAGTGCGGCGTGCCTTGCACCGCCGGGGCCGCCCGACCGGGGTCGAACAGCCGCATGCGACGGAACAGGCCGAAGTCGCACACCTTCACGTTGCCGTCGGCGTTGAGCAGCAAGTTGTGCGGCTTCAGGTCGCGGTGCAGGACGTTATTGCGGTGGGCGTAGCGCAGGGCATCGAGCGACTGCTTGAACCAGCGCAGGCTCAGCTCCAACGGCGGCGGCCCTTGTGTCTCTAGCCAGTACGCCAGGTCGCCGCCGGCCTGGTACTCCATCGCCAACCAGCCGAGGACCGCGCCGCCGCTGGGGTACGTTCCCGCCGCCAAGACAGGCACGATGTACGGGCAGTTGAATTGCGCGAGCAGCGACGCCTCGCGCGTGAAACGCGACGCCTGTTCTTCGTCCTGTGCCCCCTCCGGTCGGGAGATTTTCACCGCGACGGTGCGGTTGAGGCTCTC
>CAZNSL010001336.1:0-1681 GCA_964574975.1 uncultured Alcaligenaceae bacterium
CGCGCGCTGCGGTGGCGCCATCAACATGGCCGAAAACGGCGCACTGAACATCTTGTCATCCACCATCACCGGCAACCTCGCCACATCCACCACGTTCAGTGAAGGCGGCGGAGCGATCTACACCTACACCGCCGGAACCATCAACCTCCAGAACTCCACCATCTCCGGTAACTCCGGCGCGCTCGGCGGCGGAATTCTGGTCTACGGCAAAAACAACAACGCCGGAAGCTTCCTCGTCCTGAACAGCACTTTCTCCGGCAACGTCACCACCCACACCAGCACCAGCACCCGCGGCGGGGCACTCTACATCTTCGGTGTCATGTCCGACTTCAACATCCGAAACTCCACCTTCTCTGGCAACCGGTCCGTCACCGGCGGTGCCATCCGCTTTCAAAGCGTCGGTGGTACCGCCAACATCTCCAACACCACCATCACCGGCAACACCGCCACCAGCAGCAGCACCACCATCGGCAACGGCGGCGGCGGCATCAGCTTCGGCGGCACCACCAACGGCCCCAACTTCCTCAACCTCGAAAGCACCATCGTTTCCGGCAACACGCAGTCCGGCGGCGGCGGCGGATTCAACGATCTCTCCATCACCGGCAACACCACCATCAACGCCATCAATAACGCCATCGGCACCAACAAGGGGTTCACATTCAGCGGCAGCAGCACCGGCAACCTCTTTGAACTCCCTCTCGACCTCGATATTACGCTCAAGACCAACGGCTCCGCCAACGGTACCGCCACCCACGCCATCCTCAGCTCATCCAGCCCGCTGGTGAACGCCGGCAGCAACCCCGCCAGCCTGACCACCGACCAGCGCGGTACCGGCTTCGCGCGGGAGATCCCGACCGGCAAGGCCGACATCGGGGCATTCGAGTATGTCCCGGGTACGCCGACGGCTATCGCCGGCATCCTCGACGGCGTCACGGCGGATCAGGCAGGCGTCAACAACCCCTACACCTTCACCATCACCTATGCGGATGACACGGCCATCGATGTCGGCACCGTCATCAACAACAACAACGCCATCCGGGTGACCGGCCCAGGTGGCTTTGACAAGTTGGCGACATACGTCAGTATCACGAATTCGACGAACGGCACGCCGCGAACCGCGACCTACAGCCTGGCGGTGCCGGGCGGTACATGGGACAAGGCGGACAATGGCACTTACTCAGTCTCTGTCGAAGCCAATCAGGTTAAGGCGACATCGCTCATCGCCGTGCCGGCTAGCCTACTCGGTCAGTTCTTCGTGGGGATCCCGTCCACGTATACGGTAACGAACGACGCTGACAGCGGCCCCGGTTCTCTGCGGCAGGCGCTCGACGATGCCAACGCAGTCGTCGGAACGCCGGACACCATCAACTTTGATCCCGGATTCTTCAGTTCCAAAAGAACAATCGCGCCGCTTACCGCGCTGGCTGTTTCCGACGGCGTCACCATCAACGGCCCCGGTTCGAACCTGCTGACGATTGACGCCGGAGGCAAGTTCCGCGTACTCGATGTTTCCGGGGCACCGATCAAGTCGGCGGTCAACATCAGCGGGATGACGCTCACGGGCGGCAGCACCACCGGCAACGGCGGCGGCATCCTCGTCGCCGACGAACTGCTGACACTGAACGACCTCGTCATCACCAACAGCACCGCGCTCGAGGGAGGCGGCATTTCGCTCCAGGGC
>CAZNSL010001337.1:0-1681 GCA_964574975.1 uncultured Alcaligenaceae bacterium
ACGGCCGAAAATCCCGATCCGCTCAACGTCGCCAACGCGTTCACGCAGATGACCGCGCATCTGGTGCAGAACCCCCAGAAACTGTGGGAGATGCAGGCCGCGTTCTGGCAGGACTACATGCAGCTCTGGAGCAACTCGGTGCGGCGGTTCTGGGGCCTCGAGCAGGCCGAGGCCAAGCCGGTGATCGAGCCCTCCCCCAGCGACCGGCGCTTCAAGGACCGCGACTGGTCGGAGAACGTGGCGTTCGACTTCATCAAGCAGAGCTACCTGCTCGCCGCGCGGACGATCGAGAACGCCGCCGGCGAGGCCGACGGCCTCGACGAGAAGTCGCGCCACAAGATCGAGTTCTACACCAAGCAGTTCGTCGACGCGATGGCGCCCTCGAACTTCGCGCTGACCAATCCCGAGGTGGTGCGCGCGACGATCGAGACCAAGGGCGAGAACCTCGTCAAAGGCCTGAAGAACCTGCTCGACGACATCGAGCGCGGCAAGGGCCGCCTCGCCATCAAGATGACCGACTACGGCGCGTTCGAGGTCGGCAAGAACATCGCGGTCACGCCCGGCAAGGTCGTCTATCGGAACGACCTGATCGAGCTGCTGCAGTACGAGCCGACGACGCCCACGGTCGCCAAGCGCCCGCTGCTGATCGTGCCGCCCTGGATCAACAAGTTCTACATCCTCGACCTGCGCCCCTCGAACTCGTTCATCAAATGGGCGGTGTCGCAGGGGCTGACGGTCTTCGTCGTCTCGTGGGTCAATCCGGACGAGCGGCTCGCGCAGAAGACCTTCGAGGACTACATGAACGAAGGCATTCTCGACGCGATCACGGCGATCGAGAAGGCGACCGGCGAAGCCGAAATCAACCTGATCGGCTATTGCCTCGGCGGCACGCTCACCGCGGCGACGCTCGCCTACATGGCCGCCGGCGGCGACAAGCGGGTGAAGAGCGTCACCTATTTCACGACGCTGGTCGATTTCGCCGAGGCCGGCGACCTCACCGTGTTCATCGACGAGGAGCAGCTCAAGAGCCTCGAAGCGCGCATGTCGAAGAAGGGCTATCTCGAAGGCTCCGACATGGCCACGACGTTCAACATGCTGCGCGCCAACGACCTCATCTGGTCGTTCGTCGTGAACAATTACCTGCTCGGCAAGGATCCGTTCCCGTTCGACCTGCTCTACTGGAACTCGGACGCGACGCGCATGCCGATGGCCATGCACATGTTCTACCTGCGCAAGATGTATCAGGAGAACCTGCTGGTGAAGCCGGGCGGCATCACGCTGCGCAACACGCCGATCGACCTGCGCAAGGTCACGATCCCGGTGTGCATCCTCTCGACGAGGGAGGACCACATCGCGCCCTGGAAAGCCACCTATGCGGCGACCCAACTCTACAAGGGCCCGGTGAAGTTCCTGCTCTCGGGCTCGGGCCACATCGCCGGCGTCGTCAACCCGGCCGGCTCCGACAAATACGGCTACTGGACCAACGATGCGACAGACGGCAACCTGCCTGAAAGCCCGGATGATTTCCTGGCCGGCGCGACGCAGCATGCCGGTTCGTGGTGGACCCACTGGCATCAGTGGGTGACCAGCCTGCCGGGTGGTTCTGTCAAGGTGCCAGCCCGTGACCCGAACAAGGGACCGCTGAAGGTCATCGAAGACGCACCGGGCAGCTTTGTCAAAT
>CAZNSL010001338.1:0-1674 GCA_964574975.1 uncultured Alcaligenaceae bacterium
GGTTGAGAGGGGGCTTTCGTTGAAGAACGGCGCGACGCAGCCGCCGCCGTTGAGATCGACCTGCCAGCCGGGGCCGATGGTTGTGAAGGGGCCGCCCACGCCGACGAGGTGCAGGCCGTCGGGTGAGATGTCATTGGCCCAACCGAGGCGCGGGACGGGATATTCGGGATAGGGCGAGGCGAAGGACTCGATCCCCGGCGTGTTCTGAGCGGCGAGGTAGTCGTAGAGGTCGTGGAGGGTGCCGCCGTCGTCGTTGTTCCAGATGAACCCGCCGCGGACGAAACTGCCACAGACGCTGTAGGTGATGATGCCGACGATGGTCTGGCCGTCATCGGACATGCCGGTGGGGATGAGCGAGGGCGGGAGCGGGCACCACTCGGGCTGGACCCACCAACTGGAGAGGGACTGTGGTCCCGCATCGACGTTGTACAGGATGGTGCGGTCCCACGATTGCGAGCCCGCGTTCCAGGTCCAGCGTGTGAGGCAACTCTCGGGGAAGCCCAATCCCACGTTGTAGTTGTACGACATGCCGACGATGATGGTGCCGGCGTCGTTGATGTGGAATGAGTCGATGGAACTGGTGATCGGATCGCCGTTGCCATCGAGGCCCGTGGGAAGGTACGTCGCGTCGTACTGGCCCGTGCCGACGTTCTTGCGCCAGACGATGGCGCGGCCTGTGCCGGTGTTGGGGGCTTCGCCGCCGACGATCACGGAGCCATCGGCGCTGACTGCGAGGGCGCGGCCGTCCTTGTATCGGCCTTCGCCGGCGTCAAAGGAGGTCGGGAGGACGACCATCTCGCCCGCGCCGCTGTTGGCCTGTGCATCCCACACCCAGCCACGGAAGAGGAAGGAGTCGTTGGGCTCGATGTACCCCTGGCCGACGATGAATCGGCCGGTCGAAGAGATGTCGCGCGGATCGTGGATGGAGCCAAAGGTTGCGCCCGAGCCGGTGACGCCGATCGCGGGGGCTGGGGTCATGAGGCTGAGGCTTTCCCAGCCGGGCACGCTCGACCAGCGAGCGGTGATGGTGGCGTCGGTCGGAAGGCCACCCAAGCCGAGACTGTTGAGGATGGTGCCGGTGACGAAGAGGCCGTCTTCTGAGGCGAAGTCGGCGGAACGGCTGCCGGGCATGGTGGTCTTGATGACGCTGTTCGCGCCGACCTGCCAGCGTGTGGCGACGGGCTCGAGGAAACCGGTGGAGCCAAAGGAGACGCCGCTGTTGGTGACGGCGGTCGGCCAGCCGCCGATGGTGACGATGCGGGGCGTCGCGCTCGCGATGCCGGCGATGGCGGCCACGGCGCACGCGGCGGTCATCTGCCGCAAACGGTTCTGATCTGATACACGGAAAAACATGGAGGCGTCCTTTCTCAGAAGTCGGTAAAACGACCTGTTCGGCAGGTCCGAGACTCGAAAATAATCGAAGTTCTGGCAAATTGCAATTGTTTCTGCAAACAATTTGTGAGACAATCTCATCGTCAGGAAGGAAGGGCCGACTTTCCTTTGAAAGGGCGATTGGGCTACAAGAGTGGGACGACGACCGGCATCATGAAGACACAATCCGTACAAATAGTGAACGAATCACGCGAGGTCCTGCAGGGGGTGCGGGCCGCGCTGATCGAGTTGTACGCGTCGCTCGGAGCGGATCCGGCGGAGCCACAGGAAGTGTCGCGCCGG
>CAZNSL010001339.1:0-1671 GCA_964574975.1 uncultured Alcaligenaceae bacterium
GATCGGCGGCGGCGGGGCTGGCCGGGATGGCCAGCACTTTGGCGTCGCTGTGATGGGCGGCCAGGGCGACGGCGCGGATGATCGCGGCCTTCTCAGCACTGTTGTCGCCGACGTGGAGCAGTTGCACCGCCATGTCGCTGTCGACGAGGTTGCTTACGACCGCCTGGGCGGGGGCGGACAGATCGGCTGCCACCTCGGCGGGGCAATCGGCGTAGACCGTGGCCGGGGAACGTAGTCCGGCCGATTCCACCAGTTCGATCTCCTCGCGCATCTGGTCGAGTTCCCGGGAGAGGTCGAAGTCGCCGCGGGGCTGTTGGGCGAAGATGCGGGCCGCGGCGGCCTCGGCGCGGTACACCTGGTTGTCCAGGTCGCGGGCGTGGATGCGGGCGCGTTGCAGTGCGGCGATGTCGGCGTCGACGGCCGCGCGGCGTGTGGCGTCCAGATCGCTGTCGGTGACGATTCCGTCGGGGCCCCCGGCAATGTCGAGGAGGGCGGCGTGGGCGGCGTCGCGCTCGGTGCGCGCTTCGGCCGCCGCAGTGTCGACGGCTGTGGTGTTTTGGACCAGTTCGTCGCGGTGGGCTTGGAACCGGTCGGCGAGATCATTGTCTTTCTTGTTGTTCTTGGCGCGGGCGACGGCGATCCCCGTGGCGAGTTGCGCCAACAGGCTGTGGTGGGTGTCGCGGCGGTGTTCGGCGGCCACCCATTCGGCGTGAGCGTGGGCGAGTTGGTGTTGGTAGGGACGCTGTTCGCTGTGGCGGCGGTGCAGTTCGGTGAGTTCGGCCGTGGCCGCCGTTTCGGCCGGGCCGCCGCCGAGTCGGAAGATCGCGTCGGTGAGTGTGGCCACCTCGCGGCGGGCAGCGTCGCGTTGACGCCGCAGTTCGGTGAGGTCGGCGTCCACGGT
Organism: uncultured Alcaligenaceae bacterium; assembly: GCA_964574975.1. Lineage (GTDB taxonomy): Bacteria > Planctomycetota > Planctomycetia > Gemmatales > Gemmataceae > JAXMAS01. Next base: position 902 of record CAZNSL010001339.1, read on the forward strand.
TGACGGGGTCGGCCGGTGGCGGGGCAGGTCGTCGAAGTCCAGATCACCCAGGCTGTCGTCGGTGTACCCGTAATCGAGGTCGTAGGGGTCCGGCGGGGGTTCGTATAGAGGGTCGTGGGGTGGTTCAGTGTGCAGGTCGGCTCCGGGGTCGGCGCTCTGCTCGGCCGCATCCGCCCCGGGGTGAGGTACGTCGTGGAACGCGTTAGAGGCTCCGCTGGTGAGAAGCTCGACGCGGTAGGCCAGTAGCCGGCAGATCTGGTCGGGGCGCACGTCGCCGACGGCGGCGAGGTCGTGCATGTGCTCGGCGGCCGCTTCGAGAATCTCGGCGGCCGGCCAGTCGCTGGCGGCGACGGCGGCGACCAGCGAGGGCCATGCCGGGTCGGCGGTGACTGTCTCGGCGATGCGGCTGCCCAGGATGCGGTGCAGCTCGGTTGTCCACTCGGGGCGCAGCCGGGAGTTGGCGGAGTCCAGGGTGGCGGGGGAGAGGCTCCCGGCCAGCCGCCACCACAGGGCAGCGGCAGGCAGCTCGTCGGGCAGCGATCCGCCGCGTTCCATCGCAGCAGCGAGTAGGGCTTTGATGTCGGCGCCGGCGCGGGCGGCGTCGTCGAGGTGGGCGGCCAGTTGCGGCCAGTAGGGGTCGCGGGTGATGCGCCGGTCGAGGCTTTCAGCGACGGTGCGCCAGCGCGCCGCCCCGAGGTCGGTGGCCCGGATGGCCTTGTCCAGACGCTTGAGGATCGCTTTCTGTGTCATCGCCGACCGGGTGGCGAATT
>CAZNSL010001340.1:0-466 GCA_964574975.1 uncultured Alcaligenaceae bacterium
GCGGGGGGGCGTGGACGGGGGCCGGCTTCGGCGGCGGGGCAGCCATCGGCTTGGGCGTCGGCGCGGCGGCCGCCACCGGCACCGGCGGCTCGGCCGGTTTCGGCGCAGGGGCCATTGGCACGGCAGCCGCTTCGGAAGGAGTACCAACGCTGTCGCTGGACCGTTCGACGAACTCGCGGCAATCGCGGCAGATGGCGAGGTGCCGGCCGATGCGCTCGGTCGCCGCCCGCTCTAGCGCCCCGCGGATGAAGTCGAGTAGACTCTCGGCGGGTGGGTGCTCGGCGGTCTTCTGGGACATTGTGCGTCTCCCCCCGCGGCACGGGCCTGCCACAAGGTAAACGAAGCTCGCGGCGGAATCGTCCGAATATTCAGTGTAACTAATGGCCACGATTTCGCAAATTCCATCTCCCGCCGGCTTTCCGCTCCCGCCGCGACGGCGTATTGACTACAATTGCAGCCGTTTTCC
>CAZNSL010001340.1:476-1671 GCA_964574975.1 uncultured Alcaligenaceae bacterium
GCACAACCTCCTTGGGGACCGACGTGATGCGACGCGTGTGGATTTGCGCTATCGTCCTGGCCTGCGCGGCCGGGACCGTCCGGGCCGACGATGCACCGGCCAAACCGGCGAAGGCCGAGACGTACCAGGCCCTCCGGGCCGAATACGACGCCGCCAAGAAGGCGTTTGCCGAGGCGTCGAAGAAGCGCTCGGCCGAGTTCCAGGCGTCGCTCAAAGCCGCCGAGTCCAAGGAGGACAAGGCCGCGGTCACCAAGAAGTACGTCGAGTCGCTGCGCGAAAACGCCTCGCCGCTGCCGGCCTTCGCGCCGCGGTTTTTGGCGGTCGCTCGCGCCACCCCCGACTCCAAGGACGCCCCAGCGGCCCTCGAACTGGCCCTGAGCCTGGGCAACCCCCGGGCGAAGGGTAGCGTCTTCGCCGAGGCGTTCGCGGCCGTCCGCGATGGCGGCTACCTGATGCGGCCGGAACTGCAGCCGATGCTGAAGACGCTGGTCCGCTCCGGCGACGCCGACGCCATTCAGTTCGTCCGCGACGCGATCGCCAAGAACCCCGACCACAAGACGCAGGCCCTCGCCGCCAAGGCGCTGATATCGCACTACGAGCAGTCCGCCCGCACGGGCGCTGCGCTCGAGAAGAACGAAACGCAGCGGGCCGCCGCCGAGAAGCGGTTGGGCAAGGAGAAGGTCGAGGAGCAGATCGCCAAGGCCAAGGAAGCGACGACGAAGAAGGAGGAGTTGGCGGCGCTCTTGAAGGAGAAGTATGCCGATGTCTTCCCGGACCTGTCGGTCGGTAGCATGGCCCCCGAGGTGGTGTCGCACGACCTGGACGGCAAGACGGTGAAGCTGTCGGACCTGAAGGGCAAGGTTGTGGTCCTCGACTTCTGGGCGACCTGGTGCCCGCCGTGCCGGGCGATGATCCCGCACCAGAAGGAGTCGGTCGAGCGGATGAAGGATAAGCCGTTCGTGCTGGTCAGCGTCAGCTTCGACGCGGAGGCCGAGACGGTGACCGACTTCCTCAAGAAGACGCCGATGCCGTGGACGCACTGGTGGAACGGCAATCAAGGCGGCCTGTCGGAATCCTGGAGCGTCGAGGGGTATCCGACGTTCTACGTCATCGACGCGACGGGCAAGATCCGCTACACCGGTATCGGTGGCGGCAAGAACCGGGCGAAGGAACTCGACGAGATCGTCGACAAACT
>CAZNSL010001341.1:0-1664 GCA_964574975.1 uncultured Alcaligenaceae bacterium
GTCGAAGTGGATCCAGTCGGCGCCGGCGGCGATGACGTTGCCCACTTCCTCGCCGAGTCTGGCGAAATTGGCGGAGAGCAGGCTCGGAGCCAGACGGTAGTTCGGTTGCGGCATGGCGGCGTTCCTCGTGCGGAGCCCCGATTCTACTGCCGTGAGCGGATGCATTGCGCTCCGCCGCCGTTTGGTGTGCAATGCGAAGACCATGGCCGACGCAAAAAAATACCTGATCCGGGTGGACGTGAAGACCACCTTCCTTCCCGAGCAATCCGACCCCGAAGACAACCGCTACGTCTTTGCCTATACGATCACCCTCGACAATGTCGGTACCGTGGCCGCCCAACTGATCTCGCGGCACTGGATCATCACCAATGCCGAGGGCCAGGTCCAGGAGGTCCGCGGCCTCGGGGTCGTCGGCGAGCAGCCCTTCCTGCAGCCGGGCGCAACCTTCGAGTACACCAGCGGCTGTGCCCTCGCCACGCCGGTCGGCACCATGCGCGGCGCATATCAGATGACGGCAGAGGACGGCGCCCAGTTCGAGGCCGCCATCCCCGAATTCGTCCTGTCAATGCCCCGCGTGCTCCACTGACGCGGGAGCGGTGAACGACAAAAAGCCCCTCGCGGGGCTTTTTGTTCTCCGACGCCCGGGATTACTTGGCTTCGGGCTTGGCTTCCGCCTTGGCCTTCTTGTGATGCTTGTGCACCTTCTTCTCGGCCTTCGTTTCCATCTTGGCTTCCGCAGCCGGCGCGGCGGGTGCGGCCGCCGTGGCGGGCGTTGCCGGGGTGGCCGGCTTGGCGGCTTCGGTGGCGGCAAAGGCCGTGACGGCAAACAGGCCGGCGATCAGGGTGGTCAGAAGCTTGGACATGGTGGTTCTCCCATCAGGTTGCAGCGCACATGCGCCTGCTTCCATTAACGGGGCCCCCTGTCCTTCAGGGGACAGGGCGAATGTAACGGTCTGTAAGCGGCCCGCGGCGCGTGTCCCGGCGAAGCCCGGCAACGTCGTCGCCGCCCCGGCGGTTCGGGCGATGCCTCGCCTTGCCCTCGGGTCCGCCGGGGTGGCCGGGGACGTTGCGCCACCGTCTGGATATTTCGCCCGATTATGCGTATGTTCTCTGAACGGGATGGGCGCGGCAGCCCACCGGTCGGGCATGCCGGTGGCGGCGAGCGCGGCGGCGGCGTCCATCCGGTCCGGGCAAAATAGGCCGACTGACGCCTTTTTGCCACGGAAACGGACTTTCGCAACCGGTCCGGTCACGTAAGATGCATGAAATTTTTCTCTAACTAAAGTAATATGCCCGAACCTTCAAGGAGACCTCAAAATGGCAAAAACCAAATTCGATCTCGGCGGCCTCGCTGCCTACCGCAAGAGCCTCGGCGTCAATCAGTCGGCGTTCTGGTCCCCCCTCGGCGTCACCCAGAGCGGCGGCAGCCGCTACGAGACCGGTCGGGCGATGCCCATGCCCACCGCCGTCCTGCTGACCCTGCGCGAGACCGGCAAGATCACGGATGCGGATATCGAAGCGGCGCGGAAATTCGTGCAGAAAGCCAAGAAGGCCGGCTGATTCGGACGGTCCGTCGCCCCGCGCCGGCGGGGCGACCGGTCAACTGCGGTAGTCCGCGTTGATCTTCACGTAGTCGTAGGAGAAGTCGCAGGTCCACACGGTGG
>CAZNSL010001342.1:0-1661 GCA_964574975.1 uncultured Alcaligenaceae bacterium
CAGCCGAGCGAGACCAGGTTCACGTCCCACCAACCGCGTCCACGCCCGGCGGAGTCGGTGAGGCCGCGCAACATGCCCGCGACGCTCAAAAGCCACAGCGGCGTCAGGCTGAAAACGCCGTGGTGCCCCGCGAGCAAGTGGAATGCGTAGGTCGTGCGAGACTCCATGTCGCCAGCGAAGTCGATGCCGGCCCGGGCCGACCCCTCCTTCGCCCAATGACTGCCGGGGTAGCGATACCATTCGCTTTCGAGTTTTTCGTAGGCCGGTTTCCAGTCGCCGATCTGTGCGACGTTGAGCGCGGCCTGAATCGCGACTGGAAGTATCGCCGCCGGCACGAACGCGAGCAGGGCATGCCACGGCATGCGGAACAGCAAGACGCCGAACAGGCCGGCCACGAGCGACGCTGCCGGCAGCTCGAAGCTGAACGCTAACCCAGCACATAGCCCACTGACCGCGACCGCCGTCAACGAGGGGCGGTCGCCGGCCATGAGGATGGGATACACAGCTGCCAGTGTCGCTACCGCGGCAATCGTGTGATTGTTGAGCGTCGTCGCAAACGTCGTGACGAACGTCCCGAAACACGCGGCGGCGAAGGCAACGACACGTCCCCAGTCCGTGCGACCGTACCGCTCCAGCAGGTGTGCGAAGAGCGTCAGGTAAATCGCCAGCGGCACGACGTTGACCGTCAGCAGGACCGTGCAAACGACCGGCCAGGGGTCGGCGGTCAAGGACCAGCCGAAACATCGCTTCAGCAGCCAGTACTCGCCGGCCACCAGGACCGGCAGCAGCGGCGGCTTGCTGGAGTAGAACGTCTTCGTCGCCGGGTCTAGCACCTTGTCGAGCGTCTGCCAGCCGTCCTCGGCGACGATGCCGACATCGCGGTAGCCGCCCTTCCCGTCGTCCTCGCGGCGGCCGATGGCGAACGTGCCGTCGTCCACGAGTGCCCGTACCATCGCCCAGCGCGAACGGTCGTTGGACGAAAATGTCGGCATCGGCCGTGGCCGCGCCTTCGGCCAGTCGCGCGGTGGCGATTTCGGGTGCGTCCGGGCCGTCTCGCCGGGGCCACGGTAAAGGCTCGGCTCGTACACGCGCTCGACGTTCATGACCCGCGCGGCAAATCCGGCGACCGCGACGACGCTGAGTACCACGTACACGCCACGTCGAAGGCTTGCGGTCGGGTCTGTAACGGTCACAGCGAGCGCTCCTCGGCGGATTCAGGCGTCACGGCAGCAACGCTATATTGCCGCTCGTCGCGGCCGGCAAACGCCGTGAACAGTTCCGCAATGAGGCCCACCGATAGCAATTGCACGCCCATGAGCAGTGCAGCGACGGAATACGCCAACAGCGGCCGCTCGTGCAGGGGCAGATACCGGGCCGGGTCGAACAACCGAACGACCCAGGTGTAGGCCAGGTACGTCATGCCCGCGGTCCCGGCGAGGAAGCTCACCAGGCCGGCGCTGCCCAAGACGTGCTGCGGCCGGTGGCTGAAACTCGTCAGGAACTTGACCGTCATCAGGTCGAGGAACCCTTTGACGAAGCGGCGCATGCCGTACTTGGAGCGGCCGAAGCGCCGCGGCCGATGCTTGATCTCCAACTCGCCGATGCGAAAGCCGCGGGCCGCGGCCAGCACCGGGATGAAGCGGTGTAGCTCGCCATAGAGG
>CAZNSL010001343.1:0-1651 GCA_964574975.1 uncultured Alcaligenaceae bacterium
ACTTGCGCTCGTCCGGCGGCTTGGCCCAGTCGGCGTCGCTGCGGTCCCAATCCATCCAGTTGCCGAGGCGGATCGTCTGATCGGTCTGGATGCGGGCGAACTTATCGACCCGCTCCTTGCACAGCCGGACGAAGCGGTCGATGGAGGCGAAGCGGTCGCCAGGTACGAGGTTTTCGATGTCGCGCTTGCTGGCGAGGCCCAGTTCCTTCTCGACCTCGACTTCGACCCACAGGCCCTGGCAATCGAAGCCGTTCTGGTAGCGCAGTTCGTGGCCGGTCATGGCGAAGTAACGCTGGTAGGCGTCCTTGTATGTTCGACCCCAGGCGTGGTGGACGCCCATCGGATTGTTGGCGGTGATGGGGCCATCGAGGAACGACCAGCGCGGCTTGCCGCGGTTTTTGGCGCGAAGCGCATCGAACGCCTGGGACTCGTCCCAGAAGCGGAGGATGGCCCGCTCTTGGGCTGGGAAATCGACGGACGTTTCGACCTTCTCGAACGGCATTGCAAGCTACCCTGGGGAACAAGTGACTTGACCAATTCTACAGGAGTGAGGCACGACGACCCAGCATGGAGACGCAAGCATCGCAGCGGCATATCGTCGTTCGTTGGCAAGCTAGAATGATCGCATGACCGTACCTCCGATTCGCCTCGCCGTGTTGCTCAGCGGCTCCGGCACTACGCTGCAAAACTTCATCGACCGTCGCGTCGGCGACATCGCCCTCGTCGTCGGCAGCAAACCGACCGCCTACGGCGTCGAACGCGCCAAGGCCGCTGGGCTGCCGGTCGCGGTCGTGGAACGGAAGACGTCGTCCAGCACCGAGGCCTTCTGCGACGCTATCTTCTCGCATTGTCGGGCGGCCAACGTCGAACTCGTCTGCCTCGCCGGGTTCCTGCAACTGTTGCGTGTGCCCGATGACTTCGCCGGCCGCATCCTCAACATTCACCCGGCCTTGCTGCCCGCGTTCGGCGGCAAAGGGATGTACGGCCATCACGTTCACGAGGCGGTGCTGACCTACGGGGCGAAGGTGAGCGGCTGCACCGTCCACTTCGTCGACCAGGAGTACGACCACGGCCCTGTCGTGTTGCAGCGGGCCGTCGAGGTGCGCGAGGACGACACGCCGGATACGCTCGCTGCGCGCGTCTTCGCGGCCGAGTGTGAGGCGTACCCGGAAGCGATTCGCCTGTTTGCCGAGGGCCGGCTACGGCTCGACGGCCGGTGCGTGCGCGTGCTGTAGCGCCTTCGCACCGATGTCGCGGCGGTAGAACATGCCGGGGAACTTGATCTTCTCCACGGCCGCGTAGGCGTTCGCCCGCGCCGCCGCCAGCGTGTCGCCCAAGGCCGTCACGCCGAGAACGCGGCCGCCGTCGGAAAACACGTTGCCGGCGTCGAGTTTCGTGCCGGCGTGGAACACTTTCACGTCCGGCAGTTTCGCCGCCTCGTCCAGGCCGCTGATGAGCTTTCCGACCTGGAACGAACCGGGGTAGCCCTGGCTCGCCAGCACAACGCATACGGCCGGTCGCGGGTCCCATTCCACCGTGTCGGCCACCTCGTCGAGCCGGTCGTCGCAGACGGCTTCGAGCAGGTCCACCAGGTCGCTCTTGAGCCGCATGAGGACCGGTTGCGTCTCCGGGTCGCCGAAGCGGGCGTTGA
>CAZNSL010001344.1:0-1651 GCA_964574975.1 uncultured Alcaligenaceae bacterium
AGCGACGGCGATCGCCGCGAGCGTCACCTTTCAAGGGTCAAAAGCACGGAACGCACCGGGATGCGCCCGTCCGAGCCGCGGCTGCGGCAAGAAGGTCGCTCCGGTGCGTTCCGGGATTGATTTCAACGCTGTGAAAACGGATCAGCGACGACGAAGGGACGCACCGAGGGCTGCGACGCCGGACAGCGCGAGCGCTGACGGAGCGGGGATGATCTCGAAGGCGAGGTCGTTGCCGCCGAAGGCGATCCAGCCGCTGTTGGGGTAGAAGAACGAGGCGTTCGCCGAGTCACCCTGGGTGCTGCGGCTCCACACGAAGGTGTCGCCGAAGTTGTTCACCAGCAGGCCGCCGACGGAGAGCCAGTAGGTACCAGCCCCGAGGTTGAGCGATCCGACGTTGAGGTCGAACTGGTACTGGGTGCCGCCGCCGATGTTGTTGAAACCGGTCGGGGTGATCGTGAGTCCGGCCAGCGTGGGCGACGAGCCGTAGAGCACGTTGTTCGCGTCGGGCACGCCACCGAGGTCGCCGTAGATCTGCACGTCAAAGCCGGTGAAATTGGTGAGATCGGGGAAGGCGAAGTTCTGGCTGGCGCCGAACCAGCGGACGCTGGTGACGGTCGCGGCACTCGACAGCGTGAAGTTGTCGGCCATGCGCTGCGTAAAGAACTGATTCGGTCCGCCGACGGAGAAGAAGGCCCAGTCCGTCGCGAGGTCGTTGGCCTGCGAGTACAGGGCGGCCGAGGACGAGGACGCAAACACACCCGCGGCCAGGCCGCACGCCATCAACACACTCTTCATCTGTCTGTCTCCCTAAGTAATAATGCAAACACAGGCAGCGGAAACTGCCGCCAGCCAGCATAAAGCCAAGGCCGGTGTTCATGCAAGCTTTTTTTGCGTCGCGATATTGAGAGCAAGTCTCGACGGTGGCATCGTTTGACGTGGACAAGATGGTGTCCGACGACTGGAAATGCGACGAGTCCGGCCCGCGTCGGTATAAATTCCCATGCTGACGCTTCTGCCGATGACGTTGATGCTGGTCACCCAGCCTGCCGCACCCAAGGCCGCGGAGCCGGGGTTCCCGGAAACATGGGTCGGCCACTGGGCCGGTGCGGCCACGCTGAACACACCCAAGGGAGTGTCCATGCGGTTCACGATGGAGCTCAAGGTCGTCAAGACCGACGATCCGTCGAAGTACGACTGGACCATCATCTACGACGACGGCAAGAACCGTCAGGAGCGGCCGTATCAGTTGGTTGTGAAGGACGCCGCCAAGTGCTCGTACGAGATCGACGAGAAGAACGGCATCGTGCTGCCGACGACGTTGATCGGCGGAACCCTGTACAGCGCGTTCGACCTCGAGGGCGTGCGGCTCATCTCGCGCGATCAGCTCGTCGGCGACGCGATCGAGACCGAGATCATCACGATGAGCACGAAGCAGCTCGTCGAAACCGGGGGCAAGGCCGGCGACGCGGAGGCTCAGGTGCCGCCGGTCACGGGCGTGCCGGTGGTGTCGGTGCAGCGGGCGACGTTGAAGAAGAAGTGAATCGGGCGTCGTTCGGCGGCGCGAAGTGCTGCGATGGTTTGGTTGCGGAACAGCTTGGTCGCCCTTGGCCCCTCCCCGGTCTCGCGGCGCTCGACCACCCCTCCCCGCTGA
>CAZNSL010001345.1:0-1645 GCA_964574975.1 uncultured Alcaligenaceae bacterium
AACGCTCAGCACCTTAGCGTTCGCGGTGGGACTCGCCAAACTCGTCCCACCCTACAAACTCCAGTCGCCAAGCCGCTTCCGTTTCTCCGCGGCTGGCAGCGTCCGCAGGACCGTGCGGCCTTCGCACGCCAACAGGTCCACCGTCTCCGGGACCGGTCGTGCGTCGCCGCGGCGGTCGGTGAGCAGCGTCACGACTGGGCGGGCCGGGGCGTTCAGGTCAACCGCTGGCGGGTGGACCGCGACGACGCGAGCCAAGCAGCCGTCGGACAGTTCGACGACCGAGCCGATCGGGTGGAAGCCGAGGTGCAACAGCAGCCCGGCCGCACTGCGGTCGAGTTCGCCGCGCTCGGCCATCATCAGCGTGTCGGTCAGCGCCGTCCGCGGGTCGAGGGCGGTGCGGTGCGGCCGGTCGCACACCTGGGCGGCGTACACATCGGCGACGGCCAACAAGCGAGCCAATGGGCTGAGTTCCCGACGGCCGGCCGGGTAGCCGGTGCCATCGAGCCGTTCGTGGTGGTGGGCGATCGCGTCCACCAGTCCGCCGGCCCCGTGGACCAGATGCGACACGAGATCGGCCCCGGCAGCGGCGTGCGCTTCGAGCGCCCGGCGGTCGTCGTCTTCGAGCGCGTGCGGCGAATGGATCGCCGTCTTGGGTGCGCCGATCATGCCGACATCGTGCAACAGTGCGGCCAGGATCGGGGTGAGCGGTTGGCGGGCGTGTTCGGTATCGTGACGGGCGAGCCGAGCGACGACGCACGCCGTGGTTAGACCGTGAGTGGCCGCGCGCCGGACGGGGTCGTTCTCGGAGAGAAACCGCAGCTCATCGCCCTGGCGGGCGTCCGCGAGGACAGCCTCCGCCAGGGCGGTGAAGGGGTCGAGCGTCATCGCGTGGCCGGCCCGGAGGCTTGCCAGCAGGTGGGCGAGGGCGTCCACCTGCCCCGCGTCCCGACGCCGCCTGGACGCCGCGGACGCCAGCACCCCGATGCGGGAGTCGCACGCGTCGAGCAGACCGTCCAGTCCTTCACTGAGCCGCAGTTGCGCACTGGGCGCATCCGGAAACGCCTGCACGAGCCGTAGGGCCGACTCGACCATCGCCGACGCCTGGCGAATCCCCTGGGCCAGGGGATCGTCGGCGTCGGTGGACGCGATGGTCGGGTCGTCGGCCAGTTGGCGGAGGCGGCTTACGATCGCTCGGCCGCGCTCCAACAGGCGTTTGGCACGGGCGGTCAACTGCGTGGGCCGGACGCCGTCTTCTCCGGAGAGAAGACCGGCAATCTGCCGCAGCGAGCCGTCGAGCAACACCTGGACGCGTGCCCCGGAGGCGACATCGGCTTCCAGCTTTTCGGCCAGGTCGGTGACCGGGCCGGGCCGCAAGCCGACGAGCGGCCCGTGCGCCTCGTCGAGGCGCTGGCGGAGTCCGCTGATCCGAGACAACAGCCCACGGGTGTCGCTCATCCCGTGCCCCCCGCACTCGCGCGTGGGCCACGCACGAGTGCGAGAGTTAACATCGACCGGCGAGGGGGCAGAGCATCACAGAAATGCGACCCGGTGTGCGACGCTTCCGCGAAACGTCGCGCACCGAAGACATCACACCTTTTCCGGTACCACAAACGGCGCGCGGTATTGCCGCCGCATCATGGTTTGG
>CAZNSL010001346.1:0-1642 GCA_964574975.1 uncultured Alcaligenaceae bacterium
GAGGATTTTGGGATGTTCGACGTAGTCGAAGTTGGTGGCAGTGACGACGCCGTCGATGACTTCCAGACGGAGGGCCTTGAGAGCGGCTTGGCCGATGTCGATGCCCCAAACGCCGTGGTGCGTAACTGCCATGTGTGGGAATCTCCGAGATATCGGCCAACGCAAGCGAAGATAATGTCGGAACCGACCGGCGGGCGGGACGACGGAACACGCCGCCGCTACCGAAGATAGGCTGCACGCGGGTAGCGGTTGTTAATACGGTATCACGTCGGCGGGGCGAAAGTCAACAGGCTAGGTACATAGAAACGGGGTTTTGCCGGTCGAATGTGTCCGAGTCAGTCCCGCCCGGTAGGCGGGACCTACCGCAGTGCCGCCGCCAGTCGGGCACTGATGGCGATCGCGTTCGCCTGGTCGCCCCCATCGGTGCCATCGCGCCGTTCGGAACCGTCGGCCGACAGCACGGCGGCCCGCAGCGTCAGTCGCCCGCCGACGACGGTCGCTGCCGCCCCGATCGGCACCTGGCAGCCGCCGCCCAAGTGCAAAAGCAGCGAGCGCTCCGCGGCGACGGCCGCGTGCGTCGCGGGGTCGTCGAGTTGTGCTAACAGTTCCCGCGTCGCTGTATCGTCGGTGCGGCATTCCAGCCCGAGTGCCCCCTGGCCGACGCACGGCAGCAACCACGCCGAGTCGAGGACTTCCGTCACGACGCTCGACAGACCGAGCCGCTCTAGGCCAGCGGCGGCGAGGATCAGCCCGTCGAGGCCGAGGTCGCGCAGCTTCCGTAGCCGCGAATCGACGTTGCCGCGAATGTCCACCAGTTCGAGGTCGGGCCGACGGTGGCGGACCATCGCCCGCCGCCGCAGGCTGCCGGTCGCCAGTCGTGCCCCCGGCGGCAGGTCATCGAACCGGGTGTACGTCTCGGACACGAGGACATCGCCGGTCGGCCCGCGCGGCGGCACGGCCGCGAGCGTCAGGCCGGGGACGGCCTCGGTCGGCAAGTCCTTCAGGCTGTGGACGGCGACATCGACGCGACCATCGAGTAGCGCCCGCTGAATCTCCTTGGTGAACACGCCGAGGCCGCCGATGTGCGCCAGCGACGCGGTCTGGTCGCGGTCGCCCTGGGTCTGGACGTGGACGAGTTCGACCGGGCGTGGACTGACCGCGCGCAGCCGGTCGGCGACGTGGTTGGCCTGCCAGAGCGCCAGGGGACTGGCGCGGGTGCCGATGCGGAGTGCCACGAGGCGAAATCCGAAATCCGAAGCACGAAATCCGAAACAAATCCGAAGGACCGAAAACCCAAACGAAGACGGGTCAGCCTTCGTTTCGGTCCTTTGTATTTTGGTCCTTCGGATTTGTTTCGGATTTCGTGCTTCGGATTTCGGATTTCTCGACTACATGCCCGCCGGCCCGGTGGGGCCGCCGCCCATGCCGCCCTCGTCGCGGCCGGTGCTGGTCATCAGGCGCGTCAACCACCAGATGCCGGCCATGAAACAGACCGCGAAGATCAGAAAGCCGAAGTTCTCCATCAAACTCTCCCGTCCAAGGTTGTGGGGCATGGCCCCGTCCGTGGGTCAGTAGTCGCCGCCGCCGAAGTCGCCGCCGCCGACATCACCCCCGCCAAAATCGCCGCCACCGAAGTCGCCGC
>CAZNSL010001347.1:0-1641 GCA_964574975.1 uncultured Alcaligenaceae bacterium
GGGGTTGGGACTGGTGGAGTCCGCCGGAACGGTTGGGCTACCGCCTCGAACCGGAGCGCGGCTCGCTGAAGGTGGTGGCGGCGTGCGGCCCGGCAGCGGTGCCGGCCGATATCGCGCTGGCGGCAACGAAAGCCGTGCTCATGCTGTACCAGTTCCGCGCCACCGGCATCCCGCAAGGCTCCGAGAGTTGGAACGGCTACAACCTGTCATATTCGCAGCCGTTCACGGCGGAAGCGGCGCTCCGCTCGCCGGACGTGCTGGCGCTGCTCGCCCCGTACACGTCGCTGTCGGGCTACTCGTTCCATGTGGGGTAGCCCATGCCGCTCTACGACAACCCGCCGCACCGCGTCACACACTACACGAGCGCCAGCGGGCGCGACGACGGCGGCGGCACCACACTGACGTTCACGCTCGCGCAATCGGCGGTCGCGGTGAGCATCAACACCACGAGCAGCAGCGAGCGCGAGTTGTTCGCCCAACTCGGCATGATCGTGACGCACCGCGTCGCGGCTCTGCTGTCGAAGTTCACGACCGCGCCCAAGCGGGGCGACAAGCTCGTTGCAGACGACAACGGCGCGACCTATCACGTTCTCGGCATCTCCGCGGGCCGCAGCTACGGCAACATCCCCGCCTTTGTCTACTTGGAATGCCAAGAGCAACTCTAACCGGCCGCGGTGCCGGTATCATGGTCCGGCACGCGGGATTCGCTACCCCGCGCCAAATCCCGCGCGGGCGCGGTTCCTTCCTCGGCCGCGCTCGAGCGGGTGCCGCCCCTAGCCGATTCGTCGGCAATCTCGCACACTAGCCGGCGAATACTACTAGCGGCACGGGTGCCGTTCAGGGGGCTGCTATGCGTGCGTCTACGCTGTGTGTCGTGGTGCTGGTGGCGGGGTGCGGGAACCCGGCAGCGGTGCCGAAGGACTTGGGCGCGCCGGTCGGGAAGATCGACGCGCGCGATTTGGTGGACTGGTACAAGGTGAACGCGGGGCCGCACGAATGGGAGGGCAAGCGGATCGTCGTTCAGTTCTCTTGGGAACTGGTTTACGAGTTGGACGGCGAGCGCCGCGTTTGCGCGCTGTGGGAAAGCAACGGCGGCTTCAATCGCCCGCTGATAATCGCACGCTCCGACGCGGCCCACGACGGCCCCAGCAAGACCGGTAAAACGGGGGCCGCGGTGTTGGTCGTCACGCTCCGCGGCGCGCGGCGATTCTCGGACGTGCCCGCGTTCCAGAAGTTCGGCGCGCTCGTGGACGGGCGGCACGGGATGGGCGACCGGTTCATTCTGCTCGAAAGCCCGCGCCCGCACAAGGACTGAACCGACATCAGAACCCGCCGCGCAGTGCCGCGCCGAGGTTGAAGGCAATATCCGTGTTGGAACTGTCGGCGATCTTCATTGCGACGAACCGGCCGCGCGACACGTTGGCTTCTTTGGCTTCCTTCGCCAGATTGTCGATGCCGAGCGCGGACGTGCCGAGTTTGGCCGCGCCGCCGTTGATGAATCGCGTAATGGCTTCCGCGATTTTCTCAGGCAGTTCCTTTAGCACTTCGATGATAGTGGTTAGCAAGTCCTTTTCGGTCTCGGTGCTGCTACCGCCCATGAACGCCGCAGTCAGCGCCTTGCTCTGGAATCTCTCGACGCTG
>CAZNSL010001348.1:0-1639 GCA_964574975.1 uncultured Alcaligenaceae bacterium
TTCCGGCTCGGAAGTTACGAACATCGTGCGGACAGGAGAGTTGGAGTCATGTCCCTGAATCTCCGCCGCGTCGAGTACCGCGACCTGAACGCCCGCCAGAAGGAAAACTTCAACTTCCAAAAAGTCTCGGCGGTACTCGCCGACTACGGTTTTGTGACCCTTCGCCTCAACGACGATTGGCAAGGGGCTGATTTCATTGCCCAGCACATCGACTGTAAGACGTTTCTGAAAGTGCAGTTGAAGGGACGCCTTGCATTTTACAAGAAGTACGCCGGCAAGGACATTTACATCGCCTTCTTGCACGGCGGCGATTTATACCTGTATCCACACGACGAACTGCTCGAACGGGTTCTCGCGGAAACCCGAATCGGGTCAACGAGTTCGTGGCTCGACAAAGGCGGGTATTCGTTTCCTGGGCTTAGTCCGCAATTGCAAGGTTTGCTGGAGGCGTATCGGCTGACGGCTAGGGCGGGACTACCCGATGCCGACCATAAGTCCCAAGAAAGTTCTCCCATGACTTCTGCGAAGCGTCGCTAACCGGCGCTACGCCGCCGGCAGGTCCACTGAGTACAGCACCTTGCCCGCGACGTTGTACAGCTTCGCCGTCAGCGTTCGCGTCTTCGCGTCGATGGTCAGCGTGCCGAAGAACTGGAAGCCGTCGGCCGGCGAGCGGCCCGGCCGCATACCCGGAGGAATGCCCAGGAACTTCAACTCCGGACCGAACGTCATGTCCAGTTCGTCGGGGCCGAAGGTGCCGGCGTGAGCCGGGCCGGCGACGAACTCCCAGAACGGGTCGAAGTGCGGCCACTTCGCCCGCGCCGGGTCGTAGTGGTGCGCCGCCGCGTAATGCACGTCCGCCGTGATGACGACGACGTTGCGAATCTTTTCGTCGTGCAGCCACTTGAGAAGCTCGGCAATCTCCAACTCGCGGCCGAGGGGCGGGCCGTCGTCGCCGTTGGCGACGGCCTCGCAGCCACGCGGGCCGTCCGAGACGTCGATGGCGAGCGGCATGTCGCTGGCGATCACCTTCCACGTCGCCGTGGACGCCTTGAGCGCCCGCTTCAGCCACGCGAGCTGCGTGGCACCCAGGATCGACGACGCCGGTGTCAGCGTCGTCTGCCGGTTCGGCGAGTTCGGCCCGCGGTACGAGCGCATGTCCCAGGCGAACACTTCGACCAGCGGACCCAGCCGCGTCGAGCGGTAGATCAAGTCCGTGCGGACCGGGTGGTATTCGAGGAACGCGGTGCGGGCGCGGGCGGACAACACGTCGTCGGAGCGCTCGACGTAGCGCGGGTCGCCGTGGCGGTTGCCGGGGAACCAGTTGTTGTGGACTTCGTGGTCGTCCCACAGGTCGAGCTGTGCGACCGAAGCGTTGAAGGCCCGCAGGTGGTCGTCGAGCAGGTTGTAGCGGTGGTTGCCGCGGAACTCGTCGAGCGTCTCGGCGACCTTCATTTTCTCCGGCGTAACGATGTTGCGCCAGATCGTGCCGTCTTCGAGCCGGATGCCCGGCGGCAGCGGGTTGTCGGCATAGATGGTGTCGCCGAGATGGACGAACAGGTCCGGCTCGGTTCGTCGCATGGTCTCGAAAATGCGCAGGCCGCCGCGGGCCGGGTCGATGCCCCAGCCCTGACCGCACACG
>CAZNSL010001349.1:0-1638 GCA_964574975.1 uncultured Alcaligenaceae bacterium
TCCGGGGCCATATACGTCGGCGTGCCAACCACGTGACCGTCGCGCGTCAGGTGGGAGCGCTCGGTCGTTTCGGTGCGCAGGGCCAAGCCGAAGTCCATGACCATCAGGTGGTCGGACCCCATCATCATGACGTTGGACGGCTTCAGGTCGCGGTGAACAATGCCGTTGTCGTGGGCCGACTGGAGCGCCTTGGCGATCTTGCGAGCGATGCGCACGGCCGAGAGCGGTGCCATCGGCTTGCCGAGGTACGCCGTCAGCGGTTGCCCCTCCAGCACCGGCATCGTCAAAAAGTAGATGCCGTCGATCTGGCCGGCGTCGTAGACGGGGCAGAGGTTCGGGTGGTGCAGCGTCGCCGCGATCTTCGTCTCGCGCAGGAACCGCTCGACTTGCGGCCGATCGGCGTCGGCAAGGTCCGGCAACTTGAGGGCGACGCGGCGATCGAGCTGCGCATCGTGGGCGAGGTAGACCGCGCCCATGCCGCCTGCGCCGAGGACGCGCATCAGCAGGTAGCGGCCGAGCCGAGCCGGGAGGTGCGACGGCCGGCCGAAGACCCAGATGGGTTCGGCGTCCGGCCGCGGCTTACGGGTCGGGTCGCTCACGGGCGTTCGCGGGTGCGAGGTACCGGGCACGAGGTACCGTTCCAGGGTAAACGATCCGCGGCGGGGGTGCAACCTCCGTGGCCGGCAAAATAACGGTCGTCGGTTTCGCCGCGCCGCCGAGGGTGAGGTTGCACGCCCGCGCGGCGGTGTGCTAGGATGCTCCCTTCACGGACGTTACCGCCCCACCGCACCGGTCCAGGGAAGGACACTCATGCGGGTCGCACTGCTGTCGCATTCCGCCCGCGCTGGCGACGCCATCGGGCGACAAATCGCCGCCAAGGTCGCCTTTTTCCGCGACCGCGGTGCGTTCGTGCGCCTGTTCGTCGAGACCGAGCGCGAGCTTTTTCCCGGCCTCAAACCGTTCACCTGCCGGCGAATCGACGAGCGTTTCCTGGCCGACTGCGACCTGATCGTCGTCGAGTACAGTCAGTCGTTCGGGATGCTCGACGTGCTGCCGCGACTGGCCGGCGGCAAGCCGCGACTCGTCTTCGACTACCACGGCGTCACGCCGCCGGCCCTGGGCGCGGCGAACCACCGCGACGCGCTGGAACGCGGCTGCCGCCTGCGCGGCCTGGCCGCGTTCGCCGATGCCGCGTTCACCCACAGCCGCTTCGCCGCCCGTGAGTTGCAAGACGCCAGCGGCATCGCGCCCACCACGCTCGGTTACCCCATCGACAATGAGTTCTTCACACCCGGCGAGCCGGCGACCGATCTGCGCCAGACGCTCGGCCTCGACGCCTCGGCGAAGCTGCTACTGTTCGCCGGCCGGCTGGCTCCCAACAAGCGCGTACCGGTGCTGATCGACGCGCTGACGTACTTGGACGGCAACATCCACGCAGTCATCGCCGGTGAGTCGGGCGACGCCTACGAGGCGGAGCGGCAGCGCGTGCGCGAGCGGGCGGCCCGCCGCGGCGTCGCGGGCCGCGTCCACTTCCTCGGCCGCGTCACCGACGAACAATTGCGCGACGCCTACCGTTCGGCCGATGCGTTCGTGATGCCGTCGGTCCACGAAGGATTCTGCCTGCCGGTCGTCGAGGCC
>CAZNSL010001350.1:0-1636 GCA_964574975.1 uncultured Alcaligenaceae bacterium
TGTGGCGGGCGGTGCTCGCCAACCCGGACGAAGACACGCCGCGGCTGATGTACGCCGACGAGGTGCAGGAATCCGACCCGGAGCGGGCGGAACTGATTCGGGCGCGGTGCGAGCTTGCCGCGTACCACCGGCGCGGGCACGGCATCACGTACCGTGAGTGCCCGGTGATGGCGGGGAACGTGTCCGGCCACTGCGACGAGTGCGAGAAGGCGCTGGTAATTGAGAGCCGCGCGACCGCTCTGCTTTCGAAGGACAACCGCGAGCGGTGGGAACCGGCGTGCGTGGCGCGCGGGGGGAAGGGAAATCGCTACGCGCGGAACAGTCCCGGCCACCCGGCCTCTTGGCTCCAATGCACCACCTGCAAGGGCACCGGGCGGCAGCCGTGCCGGTGGGAGCGGGGCTTTCCGGTGGTGCAGGTCGCGCAGATGCGGCAGGTGTGGGCGGTTTCCCCAACGGTTCACCAATTCCAGTTCCAACGGGAGCCGACGCCGTGGCTGTGCGACCTGCTCCGCACGCACCACGTCGCGGGGGTGGTGCCGGGGGACGTGCTGCCGTTCTTCCATCAAGCGCGGCCCGCGGTAACATCCAACCAGTCCGTTCCGCCCGCGGTACTGGCGCGATGCTCCGGGTTCTACCGTACGCCCGAACTGGCAACCGCCGCACTCGGTCGGGCCGTGGTACTCGCGGCGCTCGAATGGCTCGACGCACAGGGGGCCAAGTGAACGGATACGAACCTTACGACGACGGATTCGGCGCGTGGTGGTGGCACACCGACCGTTTCAACGAGGGCATGGGCCTAGGCGTGATTCCGCACGCCACGTTCCGGCGCTCAGCCGCCGGAACGCTGATGCTCGAACTCGGTGGGCGGTGCTACGCGACCCGCGAAGAGGCACTCCAAGACCTTGCGCAAGCGATGATGGGGGCGACGTGAGCGAAGTCTACTACTGCCCGCTCACCGGCGACCGGCCGCACCCGGCACCGCTGCCGCACGGGTGGGAGTGGACCGCCGACGCGCTCCGCGAACTCGAAGCACTCAGGCACACCGAAGGGGACTAGCACATGCGCGCGCACTTCACCAAGACCTCGAAGCGCACGTTCAACCTCCACACTGACGGCGCGGCGGCGGCGGCCAAGTTCACCCTCAGCAGCGAGGGCGGAACGTGGCTCACCTACAGCGGGAACGGCGAACTCGAACCCGAATGCCCCTACAACGCCAAACTACCCGCGGCACTCGACTACTACACGCAAAAGCTGGTCTACTGCACACTCACCGCCGGCGCGTACGCCGACGCCATCGACCGGCACGCGCCCGAACTCCAGCCCGTCGCCGACTTCCTGCGCCTCTGGGAGCAGGAGTATTACGCCCGTAGTACCAAGTCGGCACCCGTGCCGCACTCAGAGGAGCGCTAGAATGCTCGAAGAACTGGCGAAGGCGTACCGCGAAGCGTGCGAGGAGAGTTCTGCCGCGTCAATCGCGCTCCGCGCGCTCGCCGAGCAGCAGGACGCGGCATCGAAGCGGCTTAAGGATGCGTCGGAGAAGCGGATGAACGCTCTCGACGCGCTGACCGAGTACATTCGCACCCAACCGGCACCCGTGCCGCCCGGTTCCGCCGAGTAAGGGAATAATGCGGCATGC
>CAZNSL010001351.1:0-1253 GCA_964574975.1 uncultured Alcaligenaceae bacterium
GCCAAATGGATGCCGTTGCCGTGCGACTGCCGACGATGACGGCGCTACTGCTCACGACGCTGCTCGTGTACGCCTACGGGCGGACGTTTCTCGGCCGGCTCGGCGCATTCGCGGCCGCGGCCGGGTTCGTCACAATGGGCGAAGTGCTGCAACTCGGCCGGCTCGCCGAGTGCGATACCGTCTTCACCTTCCTGCTCGCTTCTGCTGTGCTGCTCTGGCACTGGGGCTACACCCGCGGCTGGCCCGCCGCGCTCACGTGGGGCCTCGGATACGGCTTTGCCGCACTTGCCGCACTGACGAAGGGACCGCAGCCGCCGGTCTACTTCGGCGGCACCGTCGTGCTGTACCTCGCCTGGCGGCGCGACTGGCGCACGTTCTTCAACCTCGGTCACCTGTTCGGGCTGGCGCTGTTCGCGGCAATCGTGTTGGCGTGGGCGGTCCCGTTCCAACTCGCCTGCGGCTGGGACGCGACGCAGCGCATCTGGGGGAGCGACAGTTCGGCGCGGTTCGTCGAGTGGACGACCCCCGCGGTCCTGCGACACATGGTCCAGTACCCGCTGGAATGCCTCGGTTGTACGGCCCCGTGGTCGCTGGCGCTCGTCGCGTTCCTGAGTAAGCGGTTCCGGCACTCGCTCGGTACGACGACGCCGCACGCCGTCTTCCTGGCGATTTATTGCCTCGTCGGCTTCCTGCCGTGCTGGGCACCGCCGGGGGCCGCGACGCGCTACGTCTATCCGCTGTACCCGGCCGTGGCGCTCCTGGCGGGACTCGCCATCGACCGGGTGGCGCTGGCGGAACTGTCGCCGCGGCTGCGGCGGGCGTGGGGCTTCGGCTGGAGTGCGTGGGCGATCGTCATGGCCGCCATCGCTGTGGCCGTTACCACGGCGTCCGTGTCGAGCGGGTTTACGTTCGCACGGCCGTGGACGGTGTCGCCCGCCGTTGCCGTCGCTTGGGCAATGGCGTCGGCCTGTGCGGTGGTACTCGTCTGGCTCGGTCGGAGGCCGGTCGGCGACAAGCGAATGCGTTACGCAGTCGGTGGGCTGGCTTGCTACCTGGCGGTCGGCTACTGCGTGGTCGTGGTCCACGCGACGCAGGCTCGCAGCGTGGACACTGCGGCGCTGGTCGCTCGCGTCAAGGAGGCCATCCCGGCCGGCAGCCGGCTGGTCGGCATCGACGGCACGCACCATCTGTTCGCGTACTACTACGGCGAGCCGGTCGAGTTGCGCTCGTCGCCGCAACTCGTTTTTGGCGAT
>CAZNSL010001351.1:1263-1634 GCA_964574975.1 uncultured Alcaligenaceae bacterium
CGATAGCTCGGACGTGACGTACTTCTGCTACGAAGCGCTCGGCGACGAACGGAAGCCGATGCCGTTTCCGAGCGAAGTGATCGCCGTCATCCCCGTGGACCGCAACCGACATGCGACGCCGGTGCGCGTCGTCGTCGTGGGGCGGCGGCTTACGGACCGATGCGCCCCTCCCACGGGCTTGATGCCGTCGCGTACAGCTTCCGCGGAATCCGCCCGGCCTTGAACGCCAGCCGGCCGGCCGCGATGGCGTGCCGCATCGCGTGGGCCATCCGCACCGGGTCGGCCGCCGACGCGATGCCGGTGTTCAAGAGTACGCCGTCACAGCCCAACTCCATCGCCACGGCCACGTCGCTCGCGGTGCCGACGCCGGC
>CAZNSL010001352.1:0-1632 GCA_964574975.1 uncultured Alcaligenaceae bacterium
GACACCGTCACCTTCCACGTATCGACCAACCCCGCCTCGCGCTTCACGCTCGACCTGTACCGCACCGGCTACTACGGCGGGGCCGGCGCACGCTTCATGCAACGCCTCGGCCCGTTCGACGGCGTCGTGCAGCCCGATCCGCCTGTGGGTCCGAAGCGGCTGCGCGCCTGCGACTGGCCGGCGGCCGCGACACTGCGCATCCCCGACGACTGGCCGAGCGGCGTCTACCTCGGCAAGCTGACGGCCGCAGAGGGTGGCTGGCAGAGTTACGTCGTCTTCATCGTCCGCGACACACGGCCCGCCGACTTCCTGTTCCAGTGCTCCGACAACACCTGGCAGGCGTACAACCGCTGGCCGAACCAGTTCGCCCTCTACGACGACGGCCAGGCCGAGTGGTACTGGGGCGGTGGCGTCCAGGTCAGCTACCGCCGGCCCTACGGCAAGTACTGCCAGGGCTTCATCGACGGCTCGCGCAGCATCGGCGCGGGCGAGTACCTGCTGTTCGAGTTCCCGTTCGCGTACTGGCTGGAATCGCTGGGCACCGACGTGACCTACGCCTCGAACCTCGACACGCACCGCGATCCGGCCGGGCTGCGGCGGGTCAAGGGTTTCCTGAGCGTCGGGCACGACGAGTACTGGACGATCGAGATGTTCCGCAATGTGCAAGCGGCGCTGGCGGCCGGCGTGTCGCTGGGCTTCTTCTCCGGTAACGCGCTGTGCGGCCGGGTGGCGTTCGACGCGGGGCTGACGGCGTTCGAGCGGGTCGGCGTGTTCGGTCCGCCGGGCGGGATGCACGACTTCGTGGCCATGAAGACGCTGCGGCACGAGCGGCCGTACGCGAACGAGTTGGTCGGGGCGCACTCGACCGGCCCGGTGACCGGCGGGGCCGACTGGGTCTGCACCAAGCCGGACCACTGGCTCTACCACGGCACCGGCATGAAAGCCGGCGACCGCGTCCCCGGCCTGATCGGCTGGGAGTGGCACGGCGACCCGGCCCCGATCCCCGGCCTGGAAGTCGTGGCCGAGGGGCCAACGCAGAGCGCCCCCGGCAAACCGAACGGCGGCCACTACACGGCGACGGTGTACCCCGGCCCGGGCGGCGCGGTGGTGTTCAATGCCGCGACGTGCTGGTGGGCCGACGGCCTCAGCGAGCCGCCGAGCTACGCCCGGCCCAAGGTGTACACGGAGCCGAAAGGGCCGGACGCCCGTGTGCAGGCGATGACGCGGAACGTCCTGGAGCGCATGCGCGCCGGGCAGTAATGGGGCGGCGGCGCGAGCGCGTCGGTTCCGGCCGAAACAGTCGCTGCAATTTACACATCCAGAATTATTTGACATCGTCGCGTTCGCTAGCTAGGGTTCCGGCACAGTTCATTCCGTCCCTTGCCCAGGCCCATCGCCGCGCCCACCCCTTCGCGACGGCGAAATGCAGCGTCCTGGACCTTCCGCCGTTCGACCCGGGCCCGGCCCGGCTGGAGGGTTCCTGTATTTCACCCTAACTCGGAGGCATTCCATTGCGCACGCTCCAGTCTCGTCTCCGCCTCGAATCGCTCGATGTCCGCGACCTGCCCTCGGCCACCGTGGTTGACCTGACGACCCGCGGGTCCTCGGGCGAAGTCAACGGCGCGATCTTCC
>CAZNSL010001353.1:0-1621 GCA_964574975.1 uncultured Alcaligenaceae bacterium
AGAAGATTGAAACCTCCTTGTCTTCTCTGTGGCCTCTGTGACTCTGTGGTGAATCCTCTTTTCACACCGTCTCGAACTTCAACTCCGCGTCCGGAACTTCCGGTGAAGCCGCGTCGAACCACGCCTCGTCGAACTCGATCCGCTTGCGGTGCTTCATCGACAGGTTCGACGTGAGCGCCACGATCGCGTCGGCCATCGCCACCGTGCCGTGGCAGCGCGGCTGACGGCGATCGCCTTCCATGCTTTGGCCCCACAGCTTGACGCAGTAGGCGAAATCCTCCATCTCCTCGCGGTATCCGCGACTGACGGCCGTGCTGGTGCCGGCCTTCGCTTGCGCGGCTGCTGGGCCGCCCCACGTCGGGCCGGCCTCGACCGCCGGCTTGCCGGCCGCGGTCGTCGTCACCGTCGCGGTCGCCGCTTTCGGAGCCGGGCTGCCCTTCTTGTTCGGATCGCGTTCGGTGTACAGGTAGACGTTCTGCTCCGCCTCAACGATCATCGTGCCGCGGGTGCCCGTGACGCACTCGCCGTAAGGCTCGAAGCCGTTGGTGCTGATGGACGAGTACGTTACCACGACCACGTCCTCCTTGTCGGTCCCCTTGTTCGGCCCCTTCGGGTGGTTCTTGCCGGGGAACTCGTAGGTGGCGAAGACGTGGTCGTCGATCTCGCGTGGGTTCGGCTTGCCGTCGCCGGGTTTGAACCCGTAGAAGCTGTGCGTGCCGACGCCGGTCACTGCGATCGGGTGGACCTTGCCCAGGAAGATCGAGCAAGCGTCGAGCTGGTGGCTACCGAGTTCGGCCATCAAGCCGCCGCCGGTGCGGTTGTACAGCCGCCAGCGGATCAGTTCCTCGACATCCTTATAGCCGTGCTGCTTCACCGTATCCTTGAGGGCGGCCACGTCCTTTTCGTTGAGAGGTTGCGTCCAGCCGTCGCGCAGCCAGTTCGTGCCGAGGATGGGGTCGGACTCTTGATGTCCTGTGGCATCCAGTCGCGGCCAGGAGAAGTTGCGGTGCCACAAAGCACGGATGTGCTTCACGTCGCCCAACAGGCCCGTGTTGAGGACCTCGACGGCGTGAGCGTAGAGCATCGAGTAGTGCCGCTGGTGGCCGATGGCGAGGATGCGATCGTTCTCCTTGGCTGCCTTGATCATCGCCTTGCATTGGCCGATGGTGCGGGCCATCAACTTTTCGCACAGGACGTGTTTGCCGGCCTTCAGGCAGTCGATGGCGATCGGTGCGTGCGAGATGAGCGGCGTGGCGATGACGACGGCTTCGATGTCCTTGTGCTCGTCCAACATCTTCTTGTAGTCGTCGTACACCGGGATGTTTTTCTCGGCGTCGGCTCCGTAGACCTTGGTCAGTCCCTTACGGAGTGGTACGTTTTTGTCGCCGGTGAAGGCCCGCTTCTGGTTCGACGGGCGTATGTCGCAAACGGCGACGATTTCCAGGTAATCGGGGTTGTGTTCGCCGATGAGAACGCCACCCTCGTCGCCGGTGCCGATCACGGCGGCCTTGATCGGCTTGCCGTCGAGTTTCTGATACCCGAAGTAGCCGGCCGCGCCGGCGACCGCGACTGCGCCTCCAGCGACGGCCATACTCTTCATGAAGCCGCGACGCGTCAGGTC
>CAZNSL010001354.1:0-1619 GCA_964574975.1 uncultured Alcaligenaceae bacterium
GAGCCGAGTCTGCGAGGCGAGCGCATCGACGCTCGCCTCGCAGACTCGGCTCGCGGCGTCACATCGTAGGACTAGCGCCGAGCCGCAACGACGCGGGCGAGTTGTCCGAGATGCATGTCGAGCGAATCGTTCAGCCCCGGCAGCGCGGCCGTCAGGCGCGGCTGGAGCGGGCCGGCGTTCGGAGTCGTCCGCAGTTGTTGCAAGTACGACAGCAGAACGGCCTTGGCATCGGGCGAGCCGCGGAGCATCAAATGGACCCACGCCCACGATTCGCGGTACTCGGCCGGCGTCATCTGAGCCACCTGCGACATCTGCTCCAGTCGGGCAAGGTCTGGCGCGAACGGCCCCTTGCGCAGCAGTTCCAGGTGCTGGGCGTTCAGCCCATCGCTGCCGGGCGGCAACTCGAAGTACTCGGCCAAACCCTCATCGAGCCAGAGCGGTACGTCCTTGAGGACGCAATGGAGTAGGGCGTGCGTCAACTCGTGGCGCAGGTCCTGGCGGACGCGCTCGCCCCAGAACGTGTAAACCAGTAGCTCGTCGCCGCCGCCGACGGTCTTCGGCTGGGCGACGAAGAACGCCCGCCGCTTCGGCAGTTCGGGGTAGCGGGCCTTCATAAAGCGGTCGTAGCGCTCGCGGTCTTCGAACAAGTAGACGCTGATGAGCGTGTTCGACGACTGCGGCAACTTCAACTCGCGGTAGACCTGCTCGCGCAGTTCGTCGAGTTCCTTGAACAGCGGCGCGTCGGCCTTGAGGTCGACATCCGAGTAGAATACGTACTGCGAGACGCGCAGCGATTTGGACGGCAGCGAGGCCGGCAAGATACTCGGTGCGGACGCGGCGCGCTCGACGCGCTCCGTCTTGTCGGGCACCTGGACCGATTGACGCAGGGTACCGCACCCGGCTGCGACGACCGGGCCGAGGACGCAGGCGGCAATGGTCCGACGTAGGTGCATCGCGTGAACCGGCCCCGGTGAAGAGTGTGCCGCGGGCGGAATCGTAACCGTTCCGCGTCGGGCGTGCTAGCCGAGTCTCAAACCGCGTTCCGACGGGGCATACTGCGAAGGTGTGGATCGAGTGGGGAACGCAGGTGTCGTGTGGGACAGAGACTTTTTCGACTACGGCCGATACTCGACTTGAGGATCACGCCAGTGGTCGACCAGACTTCGCGTTGCGGGCTTGCTTGGCCTGCGTCGCTGCGTCGATTTTGCGCCACCACGCCTTCCATCCACCCTTGCCGCGGATACCAACTTCGAGATAGCTACGCAGAAACCGCAGCTTATCCGTGCGCGCGAGCAGAGGGTGGTCGGCGAAACTCGCATGGAGTCGGGCCAAGTTCTGCACCTTGCGCCGTCCGCCGACGCGCCGGTGCCGACGGATGCCGACGAGGTCGATAAACCAGAACCGTGCATCACCCGGCCGCTCCGAGGTCAGCAAGTTCGCCGCTTTGAGATCGCGGTGCGACAGACCGCGACGGTGCATTTGGCGAATGAGTCGGGCCAGAGCGTGCATTCGTTGCCGCAACTCGACCGTTGAACCTGATTCCGACGCTAATCGTCGGGCAAACGCTTGCAGTTCGACGGTGCCAGGCAGGAACTCCGTCAGCAAGTATTCCTCGCGCG
>CAZNSL010001355.1:0-1617 GCA_964574975.1 uncultured Alcaligenaceae bacterium
CCCCGGCGCCCCGGCGCGGGGCGGCCGGCCCCACGGGGGGGTGCCAGAATTCGAGGTCCACCCCGTGCGTCAGCAGCGTCGCTCGCCGGCCGCGCTTGGCGACGCGCTCGCACAACGCCTCGCTCACTGCGACGATGACATCGGTCTCGTCGATCAGCTTGTCTTCGAGCCGCCGGGCCGCGGCGCGGTCGATGCCCGGCCAGACGCTGAAGTCGTCCACGCAGTAGTACACCCAGTGCCGCGCCGGCACGACGCCGATCAGGTCCGCCGCCGTCGGCATCGTCGCCACGGCGACCGGCGGCTCTGGCATCGCGTCGATCACCGGTCGCAGTTGCCGGGCCAGCAGCGTGCGATTGAGCGCCCGTTCGAGCCGGTTGCCGAAGCCGGGCCAAACCTTCGGGCTGACGACGCGCAGGTTCGCCGGCAGCGCCGCGCTTGCGGCGGCCGGCCGTAGCCACTGGCCGAGCTTCTCGGCCCCGCGACGCACCGTGGCCGCGTCGAGCCGCGGTCGGCGAGTGCCGATCATATTGACCCACGTCACCGGCTGCCGCGGCAGCAGGCGGCGGACGAGGTGCTGGCAACTGGTCGGGTACCGGCCCCAGTCGTCGGAGACGACGAGCCAGGGTGTGGTAACAGTGGCGGTCGCTCCGTGACCCATCCGCGAGACTCCTCCGGGGAAGCCCCATTACACCCAAGTCGCCCACTCGTGACCAGGGGAATCGGCCGTACAATGAGACAGCCCGATCCGCTGGGACCGTTCATGCCGCCGCGCATCCTGATGTGTCCGCCCGATTTTTACGGCATCGAGTACGAGATCAACCCGTGGATGAGTCGGCAGCGGAACAGCGACCGCCCGACGGCGATCCAGCAATGGACCGTCCTCGCCGACATCCTCCGCGGCCTCGGCGTGCAGGTCGAGCAGATGACGCCGCGGCAGGGTTTGCCGGACCTCGTGTTCACTGCCAACGCCGGCCTGATGTACGGCAACGCCTTCTACTCGGCCCGCTTCCGCCACGGCGAGCGGCAACGCGAGTCGCCGGTCTTCGACGCCTGGTTCGCCGATCACGGCTTCGCGGTCAAACACCTGCCCGACGGCATGTACCACGAAGGAGCTGGCGACGCCCTGTTCTGCGGCGACGCGCTGTTCGCCGGCTACCGCATCCGCTCGGACGTCCACGGCCACCAGTGGCTCGGCAAAGCGCTCGGCGTGCTGGTGCTGCCGCTGGAACTCGTCAGCGGCTACTTCTACCACCTCGATACCTGTTTCTGCCCGCTCGCGCCGGGTGTGGCGATCTACTACCCGGAGGCGTTCGACGCCTACGGTCGACGGGTGCTGGAGACGCACGTCAAGACGCTGGTGCCGGTCGCGGAGGAGGAGGCGAAGCGGTTCGGCTGCAACGCGGTGGTGGTCGGCAAGACGGTCGTGATGAATAGCGGCTGCCCGAAGTTGGCGACCGACCTGGAGCGGCTCGGCTTCGCCACACAGGCGACGCCGCTAGACGAGTTCATCAAGGCCGGCGGCAGCGCCAAATGCCTGACGCTGCGCCTCGACGGCGAAGAGGCCGCGGGGTGGAAGATGAGGAATTAGCCACAGATGAACACAGATCAACACAGATG
>CAZNSL010001356.1:0-1616 GCA_964574975.1 uncultured Alcaligenaceae bacterium
TTGCCGCTCGGACTTCTTGCGGTCGCTCTCCTTGAGGAGCGTCTTGCGCAGGCGGATCTGCTTCGGTGTGATCTCGACCAACTCGTCTTCCTCGATGTATTCGAGCGCCAGTTCCAGCGGCAGCACCCGCGGGGCCTTCAGGACGACCTTCGCCTCCGCCGTCGCGGATCGCATGTTGGTCAGTTTCTTCTCGCGGCAAACGTTCACCGGCAGGTCGTTATCGCGGCAGTTCTCGCCGACCACCTGCCCCTCGTACACCGGCTCCATATGCGTCACGAACATCGTGCCGCGCTCCTGCAGGGCGTCGATGGCGTGGGCCGTCGCCTTGGCCGTCTCCGTCGATACCATCACGCCGTTGACGCGGGCCGGGATGTCGCCCTTGTGCGGCTGGTAGTCGTGGAAGTTGTGGTGCATGATGGCCGTGCCCTGCGTCGCGTTCATCAGCCGCGTCCGCAGGCCGATCAGGCCACGGGCCGGGATAGTGAACTCCAGGTGCGTGTGCGCCCCGGAACCGTCCATTTTCAGGCACTCGCCGCGCCGGCCCAGCACGAGTTGCATCACCGGCCCGACCGCGTCCGGCGGCACCTCGACCACCAGGTACTCGATCGGCTCCATGAGCTTCCCGCCGACATCCTTGGTGATCACCTTCGGCTTGCCGACGGCCAGCTCCAACCCCTCGCGGCGCATGTTCTCCAGCAGGATGCCGAGGTGCAACAGGCCGCGGCCGCTGACGATGAACTCGTCGCCGCGGCCCTCGCTGGCCCGCACCTTGAGGGCGACGTTCGACTCCATCTCCTTCCACAGCCGGTCGCGGAGCTGCCGGCTGGTGATCGGCGTGCCGTCCTGGCCGGCGAACGGCGAGTCGTTGACGCGGAACACCATGTCGAGCGGCGGCTCGTCCACGGTGATCGGCGGCAGGGCGACGGCATTCTCGAAGTCGGCGATGGTGTCGCCGATCTCGACATCATCCAGCCCGGAGACGGCGCAGATGTCGCCGGCCCCGATCGACTCGGCATCGACGCGGCTGAGGCGGTCGAACTCTTGTAGCGTCACGACGGTATCGTCGACGCGCTTGCCGTCGCGCTTCATGAGCGCGACCCGCTGGCCCTTCTTGATGACGCCGGCCATGACCCGGCCGACCGCGATCCGGCCGAGGTACGGGTCGTTGATCAGCGAGACGACGAGCATCTGCAGCGGCGCGTCGAGGTCCACCTCTGGCGCTGGGACGCTATCGAGGATGGCCTTGTAAAGCGGCTGCAAGTCCTTCGGCTCGACGGCGAGGTCGGTGGTAGCGATGCCGGCCCGGCCGCTGGCGTAGATGACCGGGAAGTCGATGGCGTCGTCGCCGGCGTCGAGGTCGATGAACAGGTCGTAGACCGCGTTCAACACCTCCGGGATGCGGGCGTCGGGCCGGTCGATCTTGTTGATGACGACGATCGGCTTCAGCCCTTCGGCGAATGCCTTGCGCAATACGAAGCGGGTTTGCGGCAACGGCCCCTCGGCCGCATCCACGAGGAGGAAGCAGCCGTCGGCCATCTTGAGGACGCGCTCGACTTCGCCACCGAAGTCGGCGTGGCCGGGGGTGTCCACGAGGTTGACCTTGGTGGTGCCGAGCC
>CAZNSL010001357.1:0-1614 GCA_964574975.1 uncultured Alcaligenaceae bacterium
TGCGCTCAACCGCCGTTCGCGGACGCTCCCGGCTCGCCGCGAAAGACATCGAAAAGTCTCTACACCATCGACGTTGGCGATCCCGCCCGCCGCGCAAGAAAACCGCCCGCCGTACTCGAGCTGCGGCGGGCGGTTCGTCGTACGAACGCTTGGCTTACCCAGGCGGACGCTGCTTCGGTCCCGGCCCAGGGCCGCCGCCCGGAGACGACGGAGCGGGCAACGGCTTTTCTTCCGACGGGGGCACGGCGTTGGCCGGCTTCGTCGGGGCGTTGCTGCTGGAGCAGCCCACGGCGAACCCGGCCAACACGCCGGCGGCGATGGCACTTCGCAACCTATTCACGGCATCGACTCCTATCGAGAAGGTCAGTTGTTGATTCCATCGGCCTTGGTGTTGTCGCCGTCCATGTAGCCGCTCGCGGCCCAGAACGCCTTTTCCGGCAGCGTCAGCGGGTTGTTCGGGTTACCGGTGGCAGCGTTACGCCCCGTGGGCCGAACGCCGCGCACCGAACCGTCGCCCATGACGAAGTTCACCACGCCACCCGTGTGGTTACTCCACCAGTCGCCCCAATACAGTTCCTGTTTGCTGGTCGGGATCACCCAGTAGGCGGGGTTCATGCCGACCGAGATCCACGTGAAGCCAACATCGGGTTGCGAGCCGAAGCTCGAATTCGAGAACTCGCCGATGAGGAACGTATTGCTCGTGCCGTCGGCCGCAGTCATGGCGTCCAGCGTGAGCAGGTTCTTTTCCGTCTTCGTCACGCCCAAAAACGGCCCCTTGTACGCCTTGATGTTGTAGCCCTGGAACGAGCCGTCGACGGTGCCGAACAAGCCCATGTTCCCGATGTAGCTCGTGTAACCGAATCCGCCCGTGCCGAGCGTCGAGAGGTAGTTGCCGAGGATGGTGAACGCCGAACTGGTCGTGTACATCGTGTACACGATGAAGGCTCCCGGGTTCGTGTTGATGTCTTCGAGGTTGTCCGACGGGCAGGTGAACATCGGAATGCGGTTGCGGGCGGCACTCACGTTGACGCCGTTCGACCACCACGGCTGGCCGCTCACCGGACTCGTCGAGGTGTTGAGGACCAGGCTGCGGAAGAGGGCGTCCTGTTCGAGGTACGGGAGCATGAGGGTCAGGCAGCCGACGCACGGGCCGCCGTTGGGCGTATCCGAGCCGAGGACGCCCGGCGGCAGGTAGCCGTTGGCGCTTGCGTAGTTGTGGGCGGCCAGGCCCATCTGTTTGAGGTTGTTCTGGCACTTGGCTCGGGCCGCCGCCTCGCGGACCTTCTGGACCGCGGGCAAGAGCAGACCGATCAGCACGGCGATGATGGCAATCACCACCAGCAGTTCGATCAGCGTAAACGCCGACCGACGCGACCTTGGAGACATGGGAAACGCTCCCTTCGGAAGCAGACGGAGGAAAACACATGAGCCGGCAGCCAATTGCCGGAATGAACGCAGGTCGGACAACCGGGGGACCAAATGCAACTTGCGGATCGCCACAGGCGAAAAAATAGTTGCGACACGGATCGCTTCTGATTGATGGTAAGTGAAGCCTCGGAGAACTGGAGTTCACCCAGTGTTGGACTTGCCGTAAGTCCTTGCGGTTGAGAATCC
>CAZNSL010001358.1:0-1611 GCA_964574975.1 uncultured Alcaligenaceae bacterium
CTGGTCGAGGCCGGCCGCGTGCGTGAAGTCGAAGCCGGGCGCCGAAAGCTGGTGCGCGTCAATCCGGCGCTACTCGGGGGCCAATGATGGCACTGCGCGATTGGGTGATTGCGACTGCGACACCTGCGACACTTCGGGCGCGAGCGGTGCCAACTGTCGCAACAGTCGCAACTGTCGCAGTCGCAACGGCCGCGTACGAGAATCCGCGTCCGCTCGCCACGCCCGCCCAAGAGTCCGAGCTGCGCGCCCTCGTCGCCCGCGTGGCGGTGACCTGGCCCGAGGCCGAGCGCGCCGAGGCGCTGGCCGTAGCACTGGCCGATCCGGCGGACGCCCTGACGAGCTGGCGAGCGCTGGCGGCCGAGTTGCCCGCGCAGCCGGTTCGCCAGCATTCCGCAGGCCCGTACACGTCGGCGCCGCTGGCCGAGCGCGATCCCGGCGACGACCGGCGGACGTGCCACGACTGCGCGCACCTGTCGCTGATCGGCCGGTGCACA
Source organism: uncultured Alcaligenaceae bacterium (assembly GCA_964574975.1). Taxonomy (GTDB): domain Bacteria; phylum Planctomycetota; class Planctomycetia; order Gemmatales; family Gemmataceae; genus JAXMAS01. Next base: position 495 of record CAZNSL010001358.1, read on the forward strand.
GCGGCGGCACGCGGGAACCCGAACACCGACGCCGGACGGTCCGGCTTCCCGATTGATGACCTACTGCGGCGCTGCCTTGCCTACGCGCCCGGTCCCGATGATCCCGACCGCCGCAGCGGCGCCGAGCGCTGGCCGTGCATGGTTGCGGATGCACTGCGGCGGCAGGAAATGGCGGCGCGAGGATGACGACGACGAAGAAGAAGCCGCCCGCTAATGGCGCACCTGACGCCCCGCTGACCATTGACGGGCGGACGTTGGCGCTTGTCCCTACCCCCGGCCGCCGCAAGGCCGTGCTGAACAGTCTGGACGGCGTGCGGCGGGAAATGGCGCGCGTCTACCGGGACGCCGAGGAAGGCCAGCGCGACACGTCCGAGGCATCCAAGCTGGTCTACATCCTCGGGCAAATCGGCAAGGTGCTAGAGCTGACGGAGATTGAATTGCGCCTGAAGTCACTGGAAGCCAAGGCGCTAGGCAAGCCGGCGGCGCCCGCGTTGCCGGCGAGCGATGACGACGACGAATAGACGGATGGCGCGGCGATGACTTCCTACCTGACACGGCTAGAGGCCGTCGAGCGCAAGCTGACGCCCGAGGCGCAATTGCTCGTCGTCACGGTATGGCATGAAGATGACGAGGCGACGCGGCGGGCCAAGATCAACGCGGCAGCGGCCGCGCGCGGGGTCAACCCCGACCATGTGCGGATCAAGGTGTACGTCATACGATGGACGGCACCCGCACCGGAGCCGACGACATGACACGGTACAAGGCACGGCTAGACGCGCTGGCGGCGACGCTGAACCCTCCGCGCAAACCGGCCTATATCTTGGTGCGGACAGACGGCGACGAGGCCGCAGCCGTTGCGCAGTACCGGGCGGTGCACGACTGGCCCGACGACGGCGCGCACCCGGTCACGGTCATGCGCATCGACCCAAGCGACTTAGCGCTACTGTAGACCGGACGACGATTGCGCCCGGCCCGGCACCGCGCCACACTTGCCGGATGCCGGCCGACACCTTCGCGGACTTCTATCGCCGCTACGTCGAGCAATGCGAGCGCATGGGCGTCGAGCCGGTCCCGGCCGACCGACCATGATCAGCGCAGCGCCCCGGTTGACGTGCGC
>CAZNSL010001359.1:0-1605 GCA_964574975.1 uncultured Alcaligenaceae bacterium
ACAGTATCACATCGCGGATCGTCGTCGTGTCGGTCAAGAGCATCACCAGCCGGTCGATGCCGACGCCCAACCCGCCGGCCGGCGGCATACCGTGCCGCAAGGCCCGCACGAAGTCGTCGTCCATCTTCGCCATCGACTCCTCGGCCGGCAGGCCCGCCAACTGCTGGCGGAACGTCGCCTCCTGCGTCACCGGGTCGTTCAGCTCCGTGTAGGCGTTCGCCAGTTCCATGCCGCAGACGTACAGCTCGAACCGCTCCGCGATGTGCGGGTTGCCCGACTGCCGCTTGGTCAGCGGGCAGAGGGCGGCCGGGTAGTCCGACACGAACGTCGGCCGATCCGACAGTCCGATGGCCGGCTCGACCTTGTGCTCGAAGACCGCGTGGACGAGGACTTCGTGCGCCTTCCCTGCCGTCTCGACGCCGCAGGCCGTTGCCGCCTTGGCGACGGCCGCGGTGTCGTCGAGGGCGCAGCCGGCATGTTCGCGGAACAGGTCGGCGTATTTCGCCCGCGGCCACGGCGGCGTGAAGTCGAGCGTGCGGTCGCCGTAGCGGCGCTGGCGTTGGCCGTCGAGGGCGTCGATGCAGGCGAGAAACATGCCTTCGGTGAGGTCCATCATGCTGCGGTAGTCGCCGTACGCCTGGTACAGCTCCAGCATCGTGAACTCCGGGTTGTGCCGGCGGCTGATGCCCTCGTTGCGGAACACCCGGCCGATCTCGTAGACGCGCTCCAGTCCGCCGACCAAGAGCCGCTTCAGGTGCAGTTCCAGGGCGATCCGCAAGAACAGGTCGATGTCGAGGGTGTTGTGGTGTGTGGTGAACGGTCGGGCTGCCGCGCCGCCGGCGATCGCGTGCAAGGTCGGCGTCTCGACTTCGAGGAAGCCGAGGCCGTCGAGGTGCGTGCGGATCGTGCGGACGAGGAGCGCCCGCTGCTTGGCCCGCCGGAGCGAGTCCTCGTTGTGGATCAGGTCGAGGTAACGGTGGCGGACGCGGAATTCCTCGTCGCGGATGCCGACGTGCTTGTCCGGGTGCGGCTCCAGCGACTTGCCGAGGAACGTCAACTGGTCGGCGCGAATCGTCGGCTCGCCGGTGCGCGTCAGGCCGAACGGCCCTTCGACGCCGATCAGGTCGCCGAGGTCGAGGTTCTGCGCCACCTGCCAGGCGACATCGCCGATCTGCTTTTGGCCGAGCATGACCTGGACGCGACCGGTGTGGTCCCACAGGTCGAGGAAGTGGACCTTGCCCTGGACGCGGCGCAACACGACCCGGCCGGCAGCGCGGGCGCGGTGCTGCGATTGGTCGAGCGGCACGGCCGGGAGTGCGCGGACCTGGGCGATCGGCGTGTGGTTGTCGAAGCGTTGGCCCCAGGGATCGAGGCCGAGGGCGGCGATCCGCGCGAGCTTGTCGGCGCGGCTCAATTCCTGGTCGGTCGGTTCGCTGCTCACGGCGGCTCTTTCGGGGCTGGTGGGTGCGAGGTGCGCGTCGGGGTGTGCGGGCGATTTTACCGGGGGGCGAAAACCTGTCAATCGCAAGCGGCGTCGGTTAGCCGCGACCCCCCCCGGGGCGCGGGGGGGCGCGCGCCGGGGGGCGGGGCGGGGAACAAAAAAAC
>CAZNSL010001360.1:0-1605 GCA_964574975.1 uncultured Alcaligenaceae bacterium
CGCGGCCGGCGGGGGACCGTCCGAGGCGGCACGACTGGCGCACGCGGAACGCACAATTGTCATGTAGGGTGGGACGAGTGGAGCGAGTCCCACCCTACAAAGCCGCTACAAAGCCGCGTCGAGCAACGGCCACTCCTGCATGAGCCAATACGGCGCAACTTCCATCCCAAGTTTGGCATACGTCGCTTGAGCCGTGCAGTTATCGCGCTCGACGTACAGCCGAATGCCGATGACGTTGCCCGCGGCCAGTGCCGTCGCTCGAACGTGTCGGTAGAGCGCCTTGAAGATGCCTTGCCCGCGCCGGTCGGCACGGACGTATACGCTCTGCACCCACCAAAACCAACCGTTGCGCCAGTCGCTCCATTCGAGTGTCACCTGCAACTGACCCACCACTTCGTCGCCCTCGCAGGCAAGGTAATACGGCCCGTAGCGCGTGGGGTCGGCAACCGCTGTACCAACTCCTGCAGCGACAGTCTTCGGGTCGAGATCCTTCCCCTCGGTTTCGCGCGCGAGACGACAGTTGTACTCGACGATTACGGTAACGTCGGCCGCGAACGCATTGCGGATGGTGATCGGCACGGTTGTCCCCCCTTGCGTGTCTCTCTAATGTGAAGTGGGCGACGCGACGACCCCCCGGGACACGGCGATGGACCTGACGGCCTACATCCGCGACATCCCCGACTTCCCCAAGCCGGGTATCCTGTTCAAAGATATCACGCCCTTGTTGGCCGACCCGGTCGCGTTCCAGCACGCCACCGACCTGCTGGCTGTCCACTTCGACGGCCGGCCAATCGACGCCATTGCGGCCGCCGAGGCCCGCGGCTTTCTGTTCGCCGCCCCGCTGGCCCTGCGGCTGCGCAAGCCGCTCGTGCCGTTGCGCAAGCCAGGCAAACTGCCGTACCGCACCTACAGCCTGAAGTACGACCTGGAGTACGGCAGCGCCGAGCTTCAGATGCACGCCGACGGCATTGCGACGGGGGCCAAGGTGCTGTTGGTCGACGACGTGCTGGCGACCGGCGGCACCATGCGCGCCGGGGCCGAACTGATCCAACAGGCCGGCGGCACCGTGGCGGCGTGTGCGTTCCTGGTCGAGTTGTCGTTCCTCGGCGGCCGCGATCGGCTCGCGGGGTACGAGGTGTTTAGCCTAATCCGGTACTGACGCGTGATCGACTTCGACAAATCCGGTGGGCTGGTGCCAGCGGTAGCGCAGGACGCGGACACCGGCGAGGTGCTGATGATGGCGTGGATGAACCGCGAGGCGTACGAGGAGACGCTGCTCACGGGCCTAGCCGTCTACTTCTCGCGTAGCCGCAACAAGCTCTGGCGCAAGGGCGAGGAGAGCGGCCACGTTCAAGAAGTCCGCGGCGTCTACGTCGACTGCGACGCCGACACGATCCTACTCAAGGTGTGCCAGGTCGGTGGGGCCGCATGCCACGAAGGCTACGCGAGTTGCTTCTTCCGCGAGGTGACGCCGGACGGACTCAAGGTGATCGGCGAGCGCGTGTACGATCCGAAGCCGGTGAACAAACACTGAAATGACGTGACGCCGCGAGCCGAGTCTTCGAGGCGAGCGCACAATCGATCGCCTCGAAGACTCGGCTCGCG
>CAZNSL010001361.1:0-1602 GCA_964574975.1 uncultured Alcaligenaceae bacterium
CGAGGCGTTGCCCGTCACGCCGCTCGAGACCGTGCGGCTGGTCCCCACGACGGCCGACCTGCATCATCGCGGCTACTCGGCGATGGGCCAGGCCGACGCCGGATCGCCCGAACTGCCCGACTACGGCGACCACATCGGCACCGGCCAGCGCTGGCGCGACCTGATCGGCTTCTACACCCGTTACGGCGACGTGCTGGAGCTTCTGACCGAGATCGACGACCGCTACATCATCGCCAACGCGGGGGACGAGGTGCGGATGCGCTTCCCCGCCCCGCCGGGGCCGAAGCCGGGATGGACGCGCGACTTCGTCATGATCGGCGACGGCTGGAACAAGGACGGCGACTACAACACCGCGTTTTCCAAGACGGTGCTGCCCCTGCCCGCGCACGGCCAGCCCAGCTACAACACGCCTCCGGGAGCACTGGAAGACGACCCGGTCTACCAGAGGCATCCAGAGGACTGGCGGACGTTCCATACCCGTTACGTCACCCCGCGGGATTTCCAGCGAGGCCTGGGGGCGACGGCGCCGGCCAACCGAATCGGCAATTCCTCCGTGGAAGCGAAACCATGAAGCCCAACTACCCTCGCATCGCGGTCACGGTCCTGTTCGTCGCCCTGCTGGCCGCGCCCTGGGCTCTGAACCGTTGGACGGCGTCCGGCGTGACGGCGCGATCCAACAAAGGCCCCGCGTCGTCGTCGGCGGCGGCGGACGGCGCGCTGTCCCGCTACGGCTTCCAGTTGAAGGAGGTGTCGCGGGACGTCGGCATCGACTTCGTGCATCAGGCGCCGAAGCTCGACGCGAAGTTGGATCACATCATGCCGCAAATCGCCTCGATGGGGGCTTCCGTCGCGGTGGCGGACTTCGACCGCGACGGCCGGCACGACCTGTACGTCACCAACAGCGGCGAGGGAACCCTCAACCGCCTGTACCGCAACCAGGGGGACGGTTCGTTCCTCGACGTGGCCGAGTCGATGGGGGTCGCGAACGTCAACCAACTCAAGACCGGCGTCTCGATGGGTTCGATCTGGGGCGACTACGACAACGACGGCTATGAGGATCTGTTCCTCTACAAGTGGGGCCGCCCGGAACTCTTCCACAACGACGGCGGCAAGGGCTTCACCCGCGCCACCGAGGGCGCCGGGTTCCCGAACTGGGTCAACGCCGGCTGCGCGACGTGGCTGGACTACGACCGAGACGGACGCCTCGATCTGTTCCTCGCCGGCTACTGGAACGATCGGCTCGACCTCTGGAACCTGGAAAACACCCGGATGATGCCCGAGAGCTTCGAGTACGCCAAGAACGGCGGGCGGAAGTACCTGTTCCGCAACCGGGGCGACGGCCGCTTCGAGGACGTCACCCAGGCCGTGGGCATCGACTCGAACCGCTGGGCCCTGTGCGTCTCGGCCGCCGACCTGCGCGGGACCGGATACCCAGACTTGTTCGTCGCCAACGATTACGGCGTGTCGGAGCTGTACGCCAACCAGCAAGGCAAGCGGTTCGTCGAGGTCGGCAAGACGACCGGCGTCGGCGTGGCCCCCAAAAGCGGCATGAACGTCTCCTTTGGAGACATCTTCAACCAGGGGCGGTTCGCCATCTACGTC
>CAZNSL010001362.1:0-668 GCA_964574975.1 uncultured Alcaligenaceae bacterium
GTGTCGTACATCATGCGGAAGTGCGGGTGGTTGACGCGGGTGACAAGGGCGGCGGCGTCGGCGGCCGTGGTGAGGAAGTAGCACTCGAAGCGGTTGAGGTACTCGATGGCCAGCGTGACGTGCTGGGCCGCGGCGTGTTCGGCGGCCTGGCGCAGCACGTCGGCGGCGCGCTTCTTCTCGTCGGCCGTCGGGCCTGTGCCGGTGAAGACGCCCAGCGGCGAGTGGAACGGCCCGCACACGACATCGCCGCCGCAGATAGCGAGCATATCGACAGCCCACTTGATGCGGTCGACGGCCTTGGCGCGGACGGCCGGGTCGGGGCTGATCGGGTTGGCCTCCGGCGGCACGACGGTGACGGCCGAGCACTTGAGGCCGTTGTCGTCGAGCGCCTTGCGGACGGTCTTGTAGTGGGCCGCGTCGCCGCCGAAGAGGGGCAGCTCGACGCCGTCGTAGCCGGCCGCCTTGAGCTTGGCGAGGACGGGGAAGTGCTGGCTCTCGACGTGCGTGGACCAGAGCAAGAGATTAAAGCCGAACTTCATCGCGGAGTCCTCGCAGGGGGGTGTCGGGGGTGCCTGGGCTTGGTATCGGCGAACGACGGCGGCGCGGCAAGCGGCCCCCGGCGAGCCCGGAGCAGTTTGGGCCGGCGGAAGCACGAGGTTTGGGGAAAA
>CAZNSL010001362.1:678-1601 GCA_964574975.1 uncultured Alcaligenaceae bacterium
GCCCCCCCGCGGCCCCCCCCCCGGGGCGCGGTTCCATTCCCCCCCCCCCGGCCCCCCCCCCCCCCCGGCACGCCAGGGGCTTTCCGGGAGCTCTTAGCGCCGCCGCACCCACGCCTGGTCGGCGTACTTCTCCGCGACCAGCCGCCGCGCCGCCTCAATTGGAATGTCCGCCGGCTCGCGGGCCTGCCACGCTCCGGCCAGTGCCGCCCGCAGCGCCGCGGCGGACGCCGGCAAGTTGCCGACGAACGCCGCGTGCGGCCGCCGTTCGCGGTAGTCCGGCTGCTTCGGCGGCTCGCGCAGGTAACGGCCGATGCGCTCCAGGTCGAAGCCGTACAGGAGCGTGCCGTGGTGCAGTAGGTGGTGCCGCTTGCGCTGCTGCGCGTGGCCGGCGAACTTGCGGCCGGCGAACGTCAGGTCGCTACTGCCCGCGATTTCGATAGCGCCCACGAGCGGCGTCAGGGCCGCGACGACCCGCGCCAGCACCCAGCGGAACGACGCGGGGATGTCGCGCAGTTCCGGCGCCCGGTCGTAGCGCAGCACCACCGAGTACACGAGGCAACCCGGCCCCAGCAGCACCGTCCCGCCGCCGCTGGCCCGGCGGTGCAGCGACACGCCGCCGGTCGCGCATGCCGCTTCGTCCACGTCGTCGGCGAGGACGCCGCCCGCGCCCAGAACAACGGCGTCGTGCGGCAACTCCCACAGACGCAACATCTCGCCGCCGCCGTCCTCGGCCGCGAGCAGGATCGCCTCGTCGAGGGCAAGGTTCTCGTCTGGCGTGGCGGCGGTGTGGTCGGCCAGGAGCATGGGGCCAGTTTACGGGGCCGGATGCATTTCTCGTCCCCGGCGACACCCGCAAGGACCTCGCCTGGGACGTCGGCGCCACGACCGGCCGGCACGGCGGCCACAAGTATCAAACCCCGCCC
>CAZNSL010001363.1:0-1600 GCA_964574975.1 uncultured Alcaligenaceae bacterium
CGTGAGTGACTGTATTGGCTGTCAAGTGGAAAAGGCGACGTTCGAGTGTCGCCAGGCGGTCTTGGTTCGGACCATGGCATTGGCGATGGTCAGGAGCTTGTGGGCGACGGCGATGAGGGCGACCTTGGCCGACTTGCCCTTGGCCCGGAGGCGGGCGTACAGGGCCTTGGCGACCGGGTTGCAGCGGGCGGCGACCAGGGCCGCCATGTACAGGACGTTGCGGACGTGCTGGCGGCCGCCGACGATGTGCCGTCGCCCTTCCGTGGTGCCGCTGTCGTTGTTCAGCGGGGCGACGCCGACGAGGTGGCCGATGGCCTTGCGGTCGACCCGGCCGAGTTCCGGGAGCTGGCCGATCAACGTGTGCGCCGTCTGCGGGCCGACGCCGGGGATCGACTGGAGGATGCGATCGACCTCCCGCCACGTCGGGTTGTCGGCGACCCGGCGGTCGATGTCGGCGTCCACCCGCGTAATCTCCCGGTCGAGCCAGGCGATGTGCTTGCGGACGCTCGCGCGGGCCTTCGGGTCGGCGGTCGACGCCAGGCGGTTGGACTCCATGGTCCGCATGCCGACGAGTTGGCCGCGGCGGTCGAGGAGGTCGCGGAGGAGGCGGGTTTCCTCGGGCGGGAGCGGGTGGACGGGCAGGTCGACGGCCTGGGCGTAGCGGGCGAGCATGCGGGCGTCGATCGGGTCGGTCTTGGCGAGGTGGCCGTGGGCCTTGGCGAAGTGGCGGGCCCGCTCGGGCTTGATGACGGCGACGGCCAGGCCGGCGTCCTGGAGGGCCAAGGCGCACGGCAGCTCGAGGCCGCCGGTCGACTCCAGGATGACGCGGACGTCGGCCGCCGGGGCGAGGTCGCCGACGGCCACGCGGATCGACTGAATGCCGGCGGGGTCGTTGGCGACCGCCAGGGCCCGGCCGACGGGGAGGATGTGGACCTCGAGGGTTGCTTGGGACACGTCGATGCCGACGAACACGGTGGCCACGGGAACGCCCTCCGAACGCGGAACTGGGGGAACCGTCGACCGACCGAAACTCGCGCTGGCGAATGCGGGCTCGCGGCCCGGGTGACTGTTCGAGCGTTAGGTCGGAACCACGACGGCGGACCCAACTCACGCACGGCTTCGAGAGCCCTGCCGGCGGGCGGCCTCAGCCATCGTGGACGGTGGTGCCACATCCCATGACAAAATGGGAAACGAGTGGCTACAAGAAAGATACCAGCCGGCGGCTTGCCGTTGAAATCCAGGTAGAGCCGGGCGTTCGCGTTCCGCGCCAGATCGCGAAGGGCCGCCAACTCCTCCAGGCGTAAGAGGGCCGGGTGCCGAGTGTACGCCTCCGCCTGCCGACCGCGCTCTTCGAGCGCGGCCACTTCCGTCTGCACCGCTAGCCGCGTCGCCTCCGCGGCGGCCTCGGCCTTCACGCGCTCGCCTTCGGCCTCCGCTTGGGCTTGCAATCGGCGGATCTCGGCATCGGCCTGCGCCTGGATGCGGTTCACCTCAGCCTGGGTCCGGGCCTCGACGAGCTGCGCCTGACTGGTCCGCTCGGCGGCCAGGACGCGGTTCATGATCTCCTGCAAGTTGCCGGGGAACACCAGGTCCTTTACGT
>CAZNSL010001364.1:0-1600 GCA_964574975.1 uncultured Alcaligenaceae bacterium
GGGTTTTTGTGGGGTGGGGGGGGTGGTTTTGCCACCCCCCCCCGTCGCCCCTGTCCTATTACTCGGCGACGCGGCTAACCGACCGGGGAAACCGCAGATTCCTCTTGTGCCCGCTCGCCGCCAAAGCTATTTCACTTCTTCTCACTCGCACCGACTTGGGGGGGAGTCCGGCGATGCCGCCGCTGTCGATATTGCGCCCGATCCTCGACGATGACGCACTCGCACGCACCCTCGGCGATGCGGAGGCCCGCCTGTTGTTCGAATGGCTCGTCGAACGAGCCGAACGTGCCGCGGCCAAGGCCGGATCCGAAGACGCCGCCGCAAAGGTCGTTGCCCAACTCGGCCGGCGGGCGAGATCGATTGCAAAATTTGTCGCCCTCTGGTGCGACGAGGCCGACCGCGGGGCTGCCGGACAACTGGCGTCGGCCGAGCGCTTCGACTGGCCACTGCCACCGACCGACATCGACGCCTGGAGCCTGACCGGCCGCATCCTCCGCTTCGAGGATGCCCGCGCAGCGTAAGTCCGACACTACCGCGAACCGGCCCCTACAATGTTGGAAAGGGGGCCGCCATGTCCGAAGCCACTAGCCCATTTTGCCCAGTCGAAGACGCTATCGCCGAACTCCGTGCGGGCCGAATGATCGTTCTCGTCGACGACGAGAACCGCGAGAACGAGGGCGACCTCGTCATCGCGGCAGAAAAGGCGACGCCGGAAGCCATCAACTTCATGATGCGCAACGCCTGCGGCATGGTTTGTCTGGCCATGTCGCCGACGATCTGCGACCGGCTTCAACTCGACATCATGCCGGGGGCCAACCTCGATCCCGAGGCGACGCCGTTGACGCTCAAGATCGACGCACGTACTGGCATCACGACCGGCATCTCGGCGTTCGACCGCGCCCGCACCGTCGCCGTCGCCATCGACGATCGCTCCGGCCCCGGCGACCTGACACGCGGCTACGGCCACATCGACGGTCTACGGGCGCGCGACGGCGGCGTGCTGGTGCGTTCCGGACATACCGAGGGCAGCGTGGACCTGGCCCAGCTCGCCGGCCTCAAAGACGCGGCGGTCATCTGCGAAGTCCTCAATCCCGACGGTACGATGGCGCGCCTGCCGGACTTGCGGCAGTTCTGCGCGGAGCATGGCCTGAAGATGTGTACCATCGAGGATCTCATCAAGTACCGCCGGCAGCGCGAGAAACTCGTCCGTCGCGAGTTCGAACTGAAGTTGCCGACGCAACACGGGCGATTCGATCTCGTGGTGTACCGCTCGCTGGTCGACCCGGAGCCGCACTTGGCGCTCTGCATGGGAGCCGTTGGCATCGAGCAGAGCGGCCAGGTGCCTGTGCAGGCCGAGCCGGTGCTCGTGCGCGTCCACAGCGAATGCCTCACCGGGGATGTTCTCGGGAGCGGCCTTTGCGATTGCGGCCCGCAACTGCACCGGGCGATGGAGTGCGTCGCTCAAGCCGGTCGTGGCGTCGTCCTGTACATGCGACAGGAAGGCCGGGGGATCGGCCTGCTGAACAAGTTGAAGGCTTACAAACTCCAGCAGCAGGAGGGCCTGGTCGTGCAGCGCCCGTGGCGGCAGCGGGAGCACTGG
>CAZNSL010001365.1:0-1596 GCA_964574975.1 uncultured Alcaligenaceae bacterium
GTGGTCCTCCTTCGGGGGAATCTCGCTTCGGTACGGGCCGACTCGCACGCCAACACGTGGGCACATCCGGGCGAAGCTCCTCTACGGCAGCGAGCTCCTGCGGCGGCTCGACGTGCGGGTCACGAACTGGGATTTCGAGCGGGTGCTGGACGCCGCCACGGCGTACGCCCTGTACCTCGATCCGCCGTACTTCCGCATCCGGGGCGTCTACCTGAAGGGGTTCGGCGGCCGCCAGCACGTCGCCCTCGCACTGCGCCTGTACGCCCGGGACAGGTGGCTTCTGTCCTACGACGACTGCAGGGCCGTCAGGACGTTCTACCACTGGGCCAGAATCGAGACGGTCCGGGTTAAATACAGCGGCGGCCGGAGTGGGGAGGAGCTGCTCATCGGCCCGAAAGAATAAGCCGCCGCTTATTCATGGTCCGGCACGCCGGACTGGTGTTGGCGGGACGGGACCTGCCGTGGGCGGGGCGTTCTCGCCACGCCGGCCCGGCCCCCGCCCGCCGGCGAGTCTGAAGGCAAGGCCGTGTTGCAGGGCCGGCACTCGGAACGTGGAGTGACTCGGCTGGTGAGTGAAGAGGGCTCGTGCGTGGCGACGCTGGCCGAAACCCAAAACGACGTTCTTAAGAAGTGCCTGGTGGAATGAATTAAAGACTGTATGGTTGTGCCAAATCTCCATCCAGTACGACGTCATTCTCCTCCACCAGAGTGCCGTAACTCCTCCAGTCGCCGTCAAAACTCCGCCACCCAGATTCGACCAAGAGATGGGGAGCAGGTCGTGTTTTTCATTCAAATCCGCCCCTCGACGCTGTCGCTGAAGGAGACCGCAGTCATGTCCGTGGTACTGCGCAGATTCAACGTAGACAAGCCGACGAGCCGCCGAGATATTGCCCGTCAAACGGGGATCGACCGGGTTAAGACCCTCCCCGGAATCCTCGCCCGCCTGATGGCCGGCGGCGTTTTGGTTGAGCGGAGGCGTAGCCGTCTGCTCTACCCCCGCAAGCCGGAGGGCGAGGCGGCCGGTTGGTTCATCCTGAAGAAGGATGCCACACTGCCGTGGTACAAGAGGTTCACGCACTTCAAAGTCCTGCTGCGGTCCGACAGCAGCCCACTGTCACTCGAACAGAACGTGATCTATTGGAAGCTGGTTGACCTCGAGCGGCAAGGTCACACCCGGCAGACTTACCTTGGGCTGGCGAAGCTGCTCGGCGTGAGCCGGGCGACGGTCCAGAGCGCTTTCGTGCGTCTGAGCGAGCTCGGCCTACTCACGTACACCCAGGCCGGCAAGTACCAGCTCGTTTCGACGCAATGCCCCGATGTCGCCAAACGCTGGTTCATAGCTACGGATCGGGCGGCACCGTCGAAAGCTGCCCCCACCCCGAAGTCTGTCGTCCCGTACTGGCACAAGAAGTCAAGCCATTCGCCATTGAATGGCCTTGTTGAGGAATTCGAGGCGGCCGGTCTCGACGCTGCACGGGCGAGGCAACTTTACGACTGGGCGATGGACGTTGACGTGTTGCAGTCGACCGACGAGTTTGAACGCCTTCGTGCCAGTGCCGCTTCCGAACACCGGACGAACGGGAAAGGCGCACCCCA
>CAZNSL010001366.1:0-1590 GCA_964574975.1 uncultured Alcaligenaceae bacterium
TCGCAGCGAGGCCGAACCCGGCGACGCGGGCGAGGGCCATCGACGACGGCTCCGGGACCGCCGTGTAGGTGAGCGAGCCAGCCAGGGCACGAGAGCTGAAGAAGCTACCCGTTGTCGTGAACGGCGCGGATCGCGAGTCGCCGGTGACGAGCGTCAACGGGCCATCGGTGAACGTCTGCAGCGGTGCGGCACCCGTGCCGAAGTAGCGCGGGCCGGCCACGAGGAACCGGAGGGCCACCCCGACGGTCATCCCATCCGCGACGGCGATGTCGGGGATGTCGATCGGCAGCGAAATACCGCTGGCGGTCGGTCCTTGCGTCCCGTTGACGACGCCGAGCGACGTCCAACCGGTCGGGTCGCTACCGGGGCCGCCGGTGACCGGCCCACCGAGGCCGGTGCCGACCCGCGTGAAGACTTCGAAGCTGAGCGCTGCGTTTGCGGCAGCGGTGCTGGCCGTGGTCAACTCCGTGACGGTCACGTCCGCGCCACTCGCGCTCAGGTCGAAGAAGATGGCCCAATTCACCGCACCGCCGTTGTTGGCGGTGGGGTTGGCCAGCAGCACCTGAGCAGACGCCGGGGCTGTCGCGACGGCGAAGATCGCCACCGCCGCGGCCATTCGAACAACTCTGGGCATCGAGCACCTCCTGTTGCACCGGGAAACCGATTGTCGCCCACCGGCTCGGCTATTTTCGTAGCCCGGCTCCGTCGAAACGCCGCGAGTCTGATGCGGTCGGCGTGCCCGGCACTTCGAGGCGAAGAACTTCGAACGTGTCGGACGAGTCGGGAAGTACGGTAAAGGACGACAGTTGCGATTGCAAGGAAAAAATGGATAAATCTGGCGAGACTTTTTTGTCGTCAATCGACCGGCCCGATGCTCGCGCCGCGCACCGAATACAGGAACCCCTCAGGGTCGGTGGCGTTGAGGGCGAGCTTGCCCTCCACCTTAACGAGGTTTCGCGTTAGCGTCTTCGTCTTGCCGTGTGGCAGTTCGACCAGCACGACGCCGGCCGGCTCCGGCACCTCGCAGAACCAGCAGCCGACCGGGTGTTCGATGAACAAGAATGTGTCCGACTCCAGCAGTTCGCCGATCGGTTGGAGGAAGCCGGTCATCACGACTCGCTTGCCGTCGAGTTGACGGACGTGCTTGGCGAACGTCGGCCGGTGCTGCCGGTCGATGGCCGTCTCGGCCAGCAGCGCCCACGGCAGCGGGTTCAGCCCGTCCGCTCGGATCGGCGGCAGCTTCGCGGTGTCGGCCCGGCGCGCAAGTGGCCGGCTCGAGCGGAACGCGATGGGCCGGTGGCCCGCATCGTGGGATGCCTTCGCCGCCACGTCGGCCGCGTCACGAAACGTCGCGCGCCTCACCCGCACGGCAGGGGCGCTCATGCCCAGTTCGGTGACGCAGCCATCGAGGATGGCCGCGGCCGTGCGCGCATCGCCGGCGGCAAAAGCTAACTCGCCGAGTTGCCACAGGAGCCGACCGTCGGCCGGCAGCCAGAGCGCGAGCCGCTGGGTCAATGCGAGCGCATCGGACGGCGGTGTCGCCCCGAACAGGTTATCGAGGGCCTGTGCAACGCGCGGGCCAGCCCGCCG
>CAZNSL010001367.1:0-1588 GCA_964574975.1 uncultured Alcaligenaceae bacterium
ACCTCGCACGCACGGCTCGCGGCGTCACACGGGCCGTACGAGTCACGGTCCGATCAGGTGCTTGCGGAAGACGATCATATCGTCGCCGTCGGCGTAGAAGTCGCGTAGCGTCGCTTCCAGGTCGTAGCCGTGCTTCAGGTAGAAGCGCCGCGTTGGCTCGTAGTTCGGCAGGCCCGACGTTTCGATGAACAGCACCCGCCCGCCGCGGCCGCGCACGTCGGCCTCGGTGTGCCGCAGTAACTGGCTGCCGAGGCCGCGGGCGTGCTGCGCCTTCCGCACCGCAATCCAGTACAGGTGCCACGCCCGATCCGTCATCGGGGCCGGCGCGTAGTACGCGAAACCGAGGATCGCGTCGCCGTCTTCGAGCGTGACGGCAACGTGGCCGTTCTCGGACTCGGCGGCAAAGTAGTCGGATAGTACTTCGTCGAGTGTGTCGATTTCGTGCGACTTGAACACACCGGTTGCCCGCGTCAGGTCGAGAAGTGCCGGCGTGTCGTCGGGAACGGTCGGTCGAATCATCGGTCGGTTCCCCGGGGAGCCGCGTGAAGCCGCAAAATCCTGCTACTAACAGGGGTACGCGGTCAGGCGTCGCGACGCCAGCCCACTCGCCGCACGAGTTCGTCGCTCACCGAGCCGTCGACCAAGCCGCCGAACTGGCCGGTGGCGCTAGCTTGGTTCTCGAAGTGGTTCCACCAGTGGCGGCCCTCGCGGCAGAGCGTCACCGCACCGACCAACGGCCAGTACACGAAGTCGAGCCGCCGCACTTGGCCACTGTGGCCGAACTCGTGTGCCAAGACCTCGCTCGCGCTCGGCTGACTCGACGCCCCGGCGGCGCAACGCGTCCGCCAGTCGCGCAACCGCCCGCCGGCGACGACGACAGGGCGTTCGCGCGACGCCGGATCGAGCGCCTGTTCTCGGACCACCATTTCGGCGAAGTCCCAACCGACCGCGACGACGTGGGCGGACCAGCAGATGCAGGTACCGCCCATGAGCGGCCAACGCGAGGCGAAGTCGCGGCGACGCGTGGCGTACACGTCGATGACGTGCCAGTCCGACTCGTAGTCGGCTCTGCCGTAGGCGGAGAACGCCGGCGGGCCGGACCAGATGCGGAACCCGGCCGTCACCAGTTCATGGAGCATGCTTCGCGTCGGAGGTCTTCGCCTGGCCCGGCAGGTGCGGCACCGACTTCGAGGCCTCATCCATGCGGACGACGGTGCCCGGCCCCTTCGCTGTCGGGATGACGGCAGCGCGCAGAACGAATGGCAGGATCACCGGGTCCTCGGCCAGGACCGGCGTCGCCTGGCTGTCGCGGGCCTGCTGGTAGAGGAAATCGTTCCAGAGTTTGACGAAGCGTGCGTCGCGAGGGTTGCGGAACCGTGCGGCTTTCAGCTCGGCCCGGGCCTCCGCGGGCCGGCCGGCGAGACACAGCCCTTCGACGACCTTGGCGAGAACCGTCGGGTCGTTCGGCGCGAGCTTGCGGGCGCTGCGGAACGCCTTGGTTGCCGTCTTGAGCTTGCCGAGTTGCAACAGAAGCCGGCCGTAATCGGCCCAACAGCGCGGTTGCTCGGCGTCGAGTTGCAGCGACTGC
>CAZNSL010001368.1:0-1586 GCA_964574975.1 uncultured Alcaligenaceae bacterium
GGACCTGCTCGCCGCCGCCCGTCGGACTCGCGAGGCCATGCTCGGCCTCCGCCACCCCGACACGCTCCGCACGCTCAATTCGCTCGTCTGTGCCGCCATCGACGCCGGACGGTTGAGTGACGCCGTCTCTCTGGGCGAAGAGGTCGTGCGCCTGCGGCGCGAGGTTCTCGGCCCGACTCATCCGCACACGCTGACTTCGATCAACAACCTCGTGGTGGCCTACCGCGACGCCGGCCGACCGAACGACGCCCTGCCGTTGGCTGCGGACTCTCACCGACTGGCAGCCGCCGCGCTCGGGCCGTCGCACCGCGACACCCTCATCGCGCAAAGCAACCTCGCCTCGCTGTACCGCGAAGCCGGTCAATTGACGAACGCGGTGGCCCTGTTCGAGGACATCCTGCGCCGGCGGCGCGAGACGCTCGGCGATCGGCACCCGGAGACCCTTCGCTCCGTGAGCCTCTTGGCGAGCGCGTTCCTGCACGCGGATCGGCCGCACGACGCGGTGCCCTTGTGCGAGGAAGTCCTGCGAGTGCGGCGCGAGACGCTCGGCCCGCGGCACCCGGAGACGCTCGGCTCGCTGGCCGAACTGGCGGTGGCACTGCGCCGGGCCGGTCGGCTCGCGGAGTCGATTCCGCTGGCCGAGGAGGCACTTCGTCTGCGGACGGCAGTCCTCGGCCCCGAGCATCCGCACACGCTCCTT
Source organism: uncultured Alcaligenaceae bacterium (assembly GCA_964574975.1). Taxonomy (GTDB): domain Bacteria; phylum Planctomycetota; class Planctomycetia; order Gemmatales; family Gemmataceae; genus JAXMAS01. The sequence goes on from CAZNSL010001368.1 coordinate 701, forward strand.
TCGATGAACAACGTCGCCGCCACGTACCGCGAGGCCGACCGGCCGGCCGACGCGCTGCGGTTGTTTCAGGACACCCTGCGGTTGACGACCGCCACGCTCGGCCCCCGCCACCCCGACACGCTCCGGGCCAAATGCAACGTGGGTGCCGCCTACCGCGACGCGGGTCGGGACGCGGAGGCGGTGCCGCTGCTCACCGAGGCCCGCCGACAAATGGCCGACGCCTTCGGCCCGGCCCACGCCGACACGCTCCGTTGCACCGGCCACCTGATCGGCGAGTCCCTCGCAGCAAGACGACACGACCTGGCGCGGCCGCTGTTGGACGAGTACCTCGCGGCCCAGCGCGCCCGCTGGCCGACGGACGACCCGCGACTGGCACGGGTGCTGACGCAGGTCGGCGCGGACCTGTTGGCCGGCGAGCGCCACGCCGACGCCGAGCCACTGCTGCGCGAGAGCTTGGCCATCCGCGAGAAGCGGGAACCGGGGGTGTGGACGACGTTCCAGACGCAGGTGCATCTCGGCCGCTGCCTGCTGGCCCGGTGCCAGTACGCCGAGGCCGCAGAACGGTTGCACAAAGGGTACGACGGCCTGAAACAGCGCGAGGCGTCTCTGCCGCCGCGCGGCCGGGCGCTGTTGTCGGACGCGGCCGGCCGGTTGGCGGACCTGTACGACGCCCAGGGGAAGCCGGCCGAGGTCGCCCGGTGGCGGGCCGCGTCGGTCAAATTCGACGGGGAAGGTGCCATGTCGTCATCCGATAGGCGCGGCGGGCGGAGTACGAGGCGTTCCTCGCGGGGCTGACGGTGGAGGGGTGACTCCCCGTTTAGCCGCGACCCGGTGGCGTTTGAGCGGAGCGCGCGACGCCTCGCGCGCTCCGCTCCGGAGACTCCGC
>CAZNSL010001369.1:0-1585 GCA_964574975.1 uncultured Alcaligenaceae bacterium
GGATCGCGCGTAGCCTCGCGCGCTCCGCTCCGAAGACTCCGCGGCGCGGCTAACCTAACCTTCGAACACCGCGTCGGCGATCGGTCGGATGTAGTCGCCCTCGTGAAGCCAGGTGTTCCAGCCCAGCCGCGGCGGGTCGGCGGCCTCGTCGTCGAGCGTGATGTACGGGGCATCCGTCTGCGACAACAACGGCAGCACGTCGAAGTCGAACTCCGGGCCTGCGTACGCCCGCGCCAGGGCCGCCAACGCCCGCAAGCCGGCGGCGTCCGGCAGGAACTCGCGGAAGCCGGCGTACGGCAGCGGCCCCAAACGGACGCGGAACTTCGACTGCACGTCCCAGACGCGCTCGCCGAGGATGGCTCCCGCGCCGAGTTCGCACAGGGCCGAATCGGCCGCAAACTCGCCCGGCAGCCGCGTGCGGTCGGCATCGTCGAGCGTCAGCCACTGGCCTGCGGCTTGCTCGACGCGCACCGGCACGCCGAAGTAGTCCTCCAACAGCCCTTCGAGCGCCGCCGCCGAGCGCGGGAAGTGGGCGAAGTGGCCGGCGAAGAACAATGCCGCTGCGTCCGGCACGCCGTCGAGCCGGCCGCGCAGACCGCCGGTGCCGAAGCCAGCCAGGCAGAACAGCGCCTGCGTCGCCGCGTCGGTCGTGCCGTCGCGGGCGGCCCGCTCGTAGCCGAACGGCAGACGGTATTTCTCCCAGGCGCGGTAGAAGAACGACGTGGCGCGGTGGTTGAACGCGTCGAGGAAGTCGCGCAGGGCGAAGTCCTTCTCGCGCACCCGTCGAAGCACCAGCGAGGTGTAGTGCTGCGGCAGCGCCCCAAGCGGCCCGGTCAGGCCGAAGAACGCGACGACGGTCTGTGCCGGCTGGCCGCTGGGTGCGCGGATGGAAGCAACTGGAGCCGACGGGAACGACTGCGACGGCAGCGCCCGGAAGCGCACGGCCTCGCGCTCCGGTGCGGCGTCGCGGCCGATGGCCTCACCGGCGCGGGCGCGCAACTCCAACAGCCGCACCGCCTGGAAGAAGTCGAAGCGGTACGGCTCGCGCAGCAGTTCTGCCAGGAGCGTCAGGCCGGTGGTCGCCATGTCGGCCATCGTACCGAGAATTATTGTCGGGTCGAGCCGGCGGTCGCCAGGACGTGGATGGAGGGACGCGTCGGCGACGGTCTTGCGCCCCGTTCCACGTTTCACGAAAAAGGGGTGGGGGTGGGTGAAACGTGGCTTTCGTTTCATGAAACGTGGCGAAACGTGGAACGAACCTGCCCAAATGACGGTAGCGAGACGGTTCCTGGCGGCTCTATGCTGACGAACGCGCAGCTGAGGAACACCTGGTTCGCCCGAACGCGAGTGGGGCGGCCCGACGTGGCGTAAACCGCAGACGGTGGTCCGGTCGTTCGGAATAATCTTCCGAAATCGAAAGCAACGACTTTGACAGTCCCCCCGATCGTAGGTTATATTTGGGTCGTAACGATAGTACCGATTCTCAGGTGCCTCACGTTCGATGTCCCGCGACCCACCGCGGCCACGTTAACCGCCCGGCCAAACGACTGACCGGAACGACACCCGCGGCTAGGTCGGCCCCTCG
>CAZNSL010001370.1:0-1584 GCA_964574975.1 uncultured Alcaligenaceae bacterium
ACGCTTCGTAGAAGCGTCCTCGTTCACGGACGCTTCTGCGAAGCGTCGCGAACCGCCGCCTCGCGCAACTGCCGGTAGAGCGCCGCCAGGTCGTCGAGTTGGTAGTGCGCGTTCAGCCCGCTCGGGTTCGGCAGCACCCACACGTTCGCCCCGCCGACCGCGTCCGGTTGCGGCCCCAGCGTCGCCTTTGGCCGGCCCCAGGCGACGCGATACGCCCCGACGCCGAGGACGGCCAGGAACTGCGGCCGGTAGCGCCGCACCTTCGCCGCGAGCGTCCGTCCGCCGCGGACGATCTCGTCGTCCGACAGTTCGGCCGCGGCGGCCGTTGCCCGCGGCACCAGGTTGGTGATGCCGTTGCCGGCGGCGAGGAGCTCGCGCTCCTCCGCCGCGACGAGGCGGCGGGCGGTGAAGCCGGCCGCGAACAGCGTCGGCCAGAAGCGGTTACCCGGCCGGGCGAAGTGATGGCCGACCGCGGCCGAGTACAGACTCGGATTGATGCCGCAGAAGAGGACGCGCAGTCCCGATGCGATCAAGTCGGGCACCGCCTTGCCGCGAGCGGCGAGCAAGTCGGCGGGAGTTGGCTTGATTGGGGTCATGAAGAGGAATTAGCCACAGATAAACACAGATAGACACAGATGAAACCGGGAGATCGATCTTGGATTCATCTGTGTCTATCTGTGTTCGTCTGTGGCTAAATCAATTGCATCACGGGAACAGGCCGCGCCGTGCTTTTTCCGCCGCCACCTTGGTGACGCCCAGCGATAGCGCCGCGGTGCGCATGCCGAGGTTGCGGTCCTTCGCCTGCTTGCGGACCTGCCCGAACGCCCGCAGCATCAGCTCGCGCAGCTTCGTGTTGACCATCTCCTCGCCCCACATGAGCTGCTGGATGTCCTGCACCCACTCGAAGTAGCTCACCGTCACGCCGCCGGCGTTGCACAAGACGTCGGGGATCACGAAGATGTCGCTGTCGGCCAGGATGACGTCGGCTTCCGGCGAGGTCGGGCCGTTTGCGCCCTCGGCCAGCACGCGGCAACGCAGCTTGCTCGCGTTGCGGCCGTGGATCACCTGTTCCAGGGCCGCCGGCACCAGCACCGTGCAGGGCAGCAGCAGCATTTCCTCCGGGTCCGTCGGCTCCGCGCCGGCGAAGCCGGTCAGTTGCGCCGACAGGCCGGCCGGGCCGCTCTGCATGTGTCGCACCAAGGCCGGGATGTCCAGGCCGGCATCGTTGCGGATCGCCCCGTAGCGGTCGGACACCGCAATCACCTTGACGCCGAGTTGGTGCAACTCCATCGCCGCCACGCTGCCGACGTTGCCGAAGCCCTGGATCACCGCCGTGGACTTGTCCGCCGGCAGGTTCATCTCCTTGAGCGCCTCGCGGACGCAGTAAACGACGCCGCGGCCGGTCGCCTCGCGCCGGCCGACGCAACCGCCGATCTCGACGGGCTTGCCGGTCACGATCTCCGGGCAAGCGTAGCCGACCTTCGTCGAATACGTGTCCATGATCCACGCCATCGTCTGCTCGTCGGTGCCCATGTCGGGGGCCATCACGTCCTGGCGCGGGCCGATGATCTGTTGCACCTCCTC
>CAZNSL010001371.1:0-1580 GCA_964574975.1 uncultured Alcaligenaceae bacterium
CGCCGGCTTCGGCGACCGTATCGGTAGTGCCGTAGGAGAACTGGCTGTAGAAGCCAGAGCCCACTGCGCCGTCGTCATCCTCAGCGACGAAGTTGCCGAGGGAGTCGTAGAGCGCGAACTCGGTGTCGTTGATGGTGCCAGCGCTGCTGCGGATGCTGAGGTAATCACCGATGTTGGTGACGCCAGCGGGGATCGTGAAGGTGTAGAAGTCGAGGCCGCCGGAGACGTGCGAGCCGCTCATGGCGACGAGCGAGCCGTCGCTGGGGAGGGTGCCGAGAGCGAAGTTGCCGTTGACGACCGTCGAGGAGCCGTTGCCGAACTCGTAGGAGACGTTGTCCCAGCGAGACTCGGGGAGGCCAGCGGTGCCGTCCTGGGTCGATTCGAACCATTCAAAGTTGACGTTGCCCGCGGCGAGCGTGAAGGGGGTGACGGCGATCTGCGTGGGGCCGACGGCGACAGTACCGCTGAAGTTGCCGGTCGTGGACGCCTGGTAGTTGAACGCGGTGAACGAGTTGCCCGCACCGGCGGACATGCGAACGCGGGCTTCGCTCATGTACGTACCAGCGATCACAGACGTCAGGTTGCCGCTGACGCGGATTGCGTTGACGGTGCCGCCGCCGGTGAAGGCGAACGTGTCCGTGTTGTTGTCGACGTCACCCTGTGCGTCGATCGAGTTCTTGTTGGTGAACGTCGCGGTGCCGTACGACGTAAACGTCGTGGTGACCGAGCTCGCCATCGCCGAGCCCGCGAGGCCCGCAACCACCATCAAAGCAAACGCATTCTTCTTCATGTCCTGTCTCCTGATCTCTCCGGTTCCTTTCGGAACCATTTCTCCGCTGCGACGTGCACACGTACAAATGGCCACAAGACCACCTGTGTATCCGGCCGGGACTGCGCAGCGAAGACCCACCCGCCACGGCCGAAAGCGTCAAGTTGCTGGAGAGCCACCAATTTTCAGGGGGACTCTCTCTCCTCGAACACCGACAACATACCACCCGGTTCAGGTTCTATCAAGGCCTGCGGCGTGGATTCCGCACTGTTTTGGGCCGAATCATCGCCGCCGCCGCTTGGCTGCACTGGGGCCGCGGCAAGGTCGGAATTATTGGTCGCGGACGGCGATCGGTGTTCCGACGCGACTTTGATACGACCGATAACACATTTTCCCAAACGTCTGAGCGTCCAACCGTATCCGAGCATGTACCAAACGTGCTGCCGCCTTTCGCTTCGCGTACGTGACAGATGGCTCCGGCTCACGGCCGATGGGCACCGAGCCTCCTCGCAGCACAGTCCTTCCGCGGACGTGTGTGGGCCGCTATCGACTCCTTGCGACCAAGGTGCTGAACCAACGAGGTCCGAATCCGGTAGCATGCTGCCATGCCCGTCTTCCTTCGTTGGTTCCTGAATCTCGCGATCACCAACCCGATCGCCGTGCGCCTCTTGCAGAATGGCTCGCGGCGGACGAGGCACCTGTACATTCGCAGCGCGTACCTCGCGATCCTGATCATCGCGTTGTTGTGGCTGTTGCTCACGCGCACGAGCGCGGGGGCGCTCAGTTACCGCGATCTCGCGTCGGCGGGTGG
>CAZNSL010001372.1:0-1577 GCA_964574975.1 uncultured Alcaligenaceae bacterium
GTTTTTTTTTTGTTGGGTGGGCGTTGTGGGCCGTGCCCCACCGCTACCCCACATTTTCGGCCCCTTCGGGGTGGGACCCGCTCCACTCGTCCCACCCTACAAGAACTCAATGTCGCTCACGACCGCTCCTTGGCCCGCACCGCATCGCTGCCGTCGAGCCGCGGGGCGGCCTTGCGGTACCATTCCGCGGCGTGGCTGCGCGTTCGCGTCCGGGCCGCTCCGCTCAGCGTCTCGGCGACCGCCCACCAGGCGTCGGCGCACGTCAGTTCCGCCCCGGCGTCACCGGAGGACAGCGCTGCCACCTCGGCCTCGGCCGCCTTGCGCCAGGGCGTGTCGCCGGCCAACAGTAGCCGTCGCACGCCTTCGGTCCACTGGTTGCGCTCGAGGATCAGGTAACGCCCCAGCCCGTGGTTCAGGTCCGAAGGCAGGTCCATTCGCCGGCCGGCCGGCGAGTCGAGCCACGCGTCCAACTCCGGCCGCGGCCCCGGTCTAGCCCGCCATGCGGCGAGGAAGGCGTCGAGTCGCTGCCGTTCGTTCAATCGCTGCTGCTCGGCCGCCGCATCGAGGGCCGCCGGGGCGTGCCGCCGCTCCAGGAGTTGCACGAAGTAGTGCAGCACGACGCCGGCCGTCCCGAGTGCGGTGGCCCCGAACAGGAGCGGCAGCACCCATTCGGGCAGACGGAAGCGCCGACGACGGCGACGCGGTGCCGACCGCGGTGTCGAACGGGCCGGGCGGGCCATGACGCGGAACAGCGATGCTGCGTCGTGCGCCTCCAGCGGCATCGCCTGCTGGGCGATGGCGTAGGTCGGCTCGTCGTCCTCCGGTTCCGGGTCGGCCGCCTTGCCGCGCAGGTATTCCTTCAAGGCGTCGGCGAACGCTTGCATCGATACGAAGCGGTCGGCGGGCTTCTTCGCCAGGGCCTTGGCGCAGATGGCAGCTAGTGCCGGCGGCAGGTCGGCGCGGCTAGCGGTCAGCGGCGGCGGCGGCTCGGTCATGATCCGCGACATCAGCGTGCCGAGCGGCCCGGTGAACGGCGGATGCCCGGCCAGTAGCTCGTAGAGGATGACGCCGAGGGAGTAGATGTCGCTGGCGGGGCCGACGGCCTTGTGGTCGCTGTCGATCTGCTCCGGCGGCATGTACGCCGGCGTGCCCATCAACAGGCCGCTGACGGTCAGTTGCGGGTCCTCGGCGTCAGTGCGACGGGCCAGGCCGAAGTCCATGATTACGGGCCGCTTGTCCGTCGTGATCATGATGTTCGCCGGCTTCAGGTCGCGGTGGATGACGCCGGAGGCGTGCGCCTCCTGCATGGCCTGCGCGAGCTGGCGGACGACGGCGGCGACCGGCCGCGGCGGCAGCTTCTGCCCCGGCCGGATGAACCGAGCCAGCGGCTTGCCCTCCAGGTACGCCATCGTCAGGTAGAGCGTGCCGTCCACCTCGCCGACGTCGTAGACCGGGCAGAGGTTGGGGTGGTGGAGCGTTGCGGCGACTTGCGCTTCGCGCAGGAAGCGGTCGTGGAGTTGGAACCGCTCTGGCCCGTCGAAGTGCAGGATCTTCAGCGCGACGACGCGATCGAGCTG
>CAZNSL010001373.1:0-1575 GCA_964574975.1 uncultured Alcaligenaceae bacterium
GTCCGTCAGGTCGAGTTCCATGAGCGCGTCGCGCGGCATCAAGTGTTCGCGGAAGCCCGCGTCGGTAATTTTGGTGCCGCGCAGGCGCAGCGTCTTCAGCGGTAGCCCCTTGAGCTTGGCGAGGCCGGCGTCGGTCACCTGCGTGTAGTTCAAGTCGAGTTCGGTCAGTTTCGTCAACCCGGCGAGATCGTCGAGCGTCGCGTCGGTCACGTCGGCATTGGCCATTTGCAGGACGACCGTGTCCGGTCGGGCAGCGATGTCGGCGTAGTTGCCGTCCTTCCAGCCGGTGAGCGTCAGGTGCCGCTCGCCGTTCACCATCTTGTCGCGCGGGCCGAAGTCGATGTAGTGCGACGCGAGCCGGTTGACCGCGAACGTGCCGGCGACCACGACCGCCCCGAGGAGCATGAGCGCGAACGGCTTGCGGCCGCGGTCGGGGCGCGAGGTCAGGAACGTGAGTGGCCCCAGGATCGGCACCAGCAACGCGAACAGGCCCCACGCCAAATGAGTCCGGAACGCCCGCACGATGAGCCACAGATAGGCCAACGCGCACAGCGTCACGCCGACGACGAGTGCGTAGAAGTAGTACGCTTCCATCGGCGTCGTTGTAGCGGCCCGATGGCCCGTCACCCAGGCTTCGTGCCGACGTACAGCGTCGCAATGCCGAACGTCATCGCGCGATAGCATGCGTCGCGCAACCCGTGCTGCTCCATCTTCGCCGTCAGCGCTTCATAATCGGGGAACTCCAGCACGCTCGCCGGCAGGTAACTGTAGGCATCGTCGGGGCTGCGCGAAACGAGTTGGCCGACCCGCGGCAGGATGCTCCTGAAGTAGAAGCGGTACAGCGGTCCAAACACCCGGTCGCGCGGCTTCGAGAACTCCAGCACCACGACGCGGCCGCCGGGCTTCGCCACCCGCACCATCTCGGCGAGGCCGCGGTCGGTGTCGGTCACGTTGCGCAGACCGAACGCGACGCAGACGATCTGGAACGTGTCGTCCGGGAACGGCAACTTCTGCGCGTCGGCCTCGACGAATTTGATGCGTTCGCCTGCCCCGCGCTTCGCGGCCTTCGCCACGGCCCGCGTCAGCATCGGGGCGCAGAAGTCCGCGCCGACGATTTCGACTTTGCCCTTGGCCGCGCGGTCGTAGGCGAACGCCAAGTCGCCGGTGCCGGTGCAGAGATCGAGGATCGGGTCTGTGCCGACCGGCGGCACGAGCTTGGTGGTGCGGGCGCGCCAGTAGCGGTCGATATTGAGGCTGAGGACGTGGTTGAGCAGGTCGTAGCACGGGGCGATCGCGCCGAACATGCCGCGAATCTTCGCTTCACGTTTGTCGAGCAACGACGTGGACATCGAACCCTCTCCGCAATTGACCCGTGACGCCGCGAGCCGAGCTTGCGAGGTGAGAGCTTCAACCGCTCGCCTCGCAAGCTCGGCTCGCGGCGTCACGTGGCCGCACCGCCTCGTAGACTACGCATTGTAGTCCGCGGCCCACGACCTCAACCGAAGGAGCCGACCTCATGTTAACAGCCGACGGCTGCCGGGCACGCCGCCAGCGCCTCTGGCAGCGGCTGGACGT
>CAZNSL010001374.1:0-1573 GCA_964574975.1 uncultured Alcaligenaceae bacterium
CAGATGAACACAGATAAACACAGATAGATACAAATGCATTTCGTTGTATTCATCTGTGTTTATCTGTGTTCATCTGTGGCTAATTCTTCGGAATAGGTATCATCACTCCATGAGCGACCCTGCCGTCAACTGGCACGAAGGCATGTTCCTGCGGCCGCACCACTTCCAGGCGGCCGAGCGGCACCGGCACGACCAGACCTCCCTCAGCGGCAGTTGGGACTGCCACTACAACTGGGGCCTGCGCGCGATCGAGATCGACTCCGACGCCCTGCGCAACTATCGCTTCGTCGCCCGCCGACTACACGCCCGACTGCGCGACGGGACGCTGGTGCGTGTGCCCGAAGATGCTGCCCTCGCGCCGCTCGATTTGCGGAGCGCCCTCGAAAAGCAAAACGTCGTCACGATCGGGCTAGCCGTGCCGTCGCTGCAACTGGGGCGGGCCAACGCCGGTGAGTTCAACGGAGCACGGTATTCGACCGAGACGCCGCCGGAGGGCGTCTTCGACGAGAACACCGGCCAGAACCCACGGCCGGTGCAGTTCCGCCGGCTCAACCTGCAACTGATCACAGCTGATCGGGACCCGGCCGGGTTCGAGGTGCTGACCGTGGCCAAGGTCGAGCGCTCGGCCAAGGCCGAGGCGCTGCCGCAGTTGCACGAGGTGTACATCCCGCCGCTTTTGGCCTGCGACGCCTGGCCGGCGCTGTACGAAGACATCCTGCAATCGGTGCACAACCGCGTCGGCCAACTGATCAAGCAGCGCGCCCAGCAGGTACGCACTCGACGGATCACCTTCGACAGCCTCTCGCAGGGCGACCGGCAAATCTTCGAGGGTCTGCGCGTCCTGAATGAAGCGGGCAGCTACCTAGGGGTGATGTCGCACGCGGCCGGCGTTCATCCCTTACCGGCCTACTTGGAGCTGTGCCGACTGGTCGGCCGGCTGGCTGTGTTCGGGTCCGACCCGGAACCGCCGGAGCTGCCGGCCTACGACCACGACGATCTGGGCCGGTGCTTCTACACGGTGCGGCGCTACATCGACGATTTGCTCACCCGCGGCAGCTTCGAGCTGGGCTACGAGGAGCGGCCGTTCATCGGTTCGGGGTTGCGGATGAAGGTCGATATCAAGCCGGAGTGGCTCGCGCCGGCGTGGCAGATGTTCGTCGGCGTCGAGTCGCCACTGCCCACGGCGGAACTCGTGCCGCTGTTGACCGGCCGGTTGAACATGAAGATCGGCGCGTTCGACCGCGTCGACGAAATCTACACGCGCGGCTTGCGCGGCCTGTCGGTGAAGCACGACACTCGGCCGCCGCGGGCGTTGCCGGAGTCGAAGACGCTTACGTACTTCCAGATCGCCCGCGATGCGTCAGCCGACGAGTGGCAGGCCGTGCAGAATACGCTGAAGCTGGCGATCCGCCTCAACGAGCGGTTGGTGGCCGGCAAGATCGACGAACAGAAGGTCGTCGCCATCCGTACCGAGGGTGTTTCCACGACGATGCAGTTCACCCTGTACATCGTGCCGCAGACCGGAAGCAGCATTACTACATAACCGGTGACGCCGCGAGTCGAGCGGAGCGAG
>CAZNSL010001375.1:0-1569 GCA_964574975.1 uncultured Alcaligenaceae bacterium
AAACGAAATCCGAAATCCGAAGCACGAAATCCGAAACAAACCCGAATCACCAAAATCCCAAGGACCGAAACGAAGAATTCCGATGCCGTCGTTTCGGTCCTTGGGATTTTGGTGATTCGGGTTTGTTTCGGATTTCGTGCTTCGGATTTCGGATTTTACTGTGCCGTCGCCGTGACGCGCGCCGTCACGGTCGCGCCGCCGTCGAGGTCGGTCTTGATCGTCAGCACGTTGGTCAGCGTCGCCGGGGCGGTCGGCTTGTAGCGGATCGTCAGCGCCTGCACCGTCGCCGGCGTCGTCGGGCCTTCGATGGTCATGCCCTCGCCCTTGCCGTCCACGGCCACGACCTTGAACGGCTTGTTGCCGCGGACGATGATCCGCCGCACCTGTTCGGAGCCGACGGCGACCGTGCCGAAACTGATCGACTCCGGCGAGACGGTCAGCGGAGCCTGCACGGTCACGTCGTACGGCACCGGCACGAGCTGGTTGTTCGGGTCGTTGCTCTGGATTTGCAGGTCGCCCTTGTAGGAGTTCGGCGGCGTGTTGGCCTTCAGCGACAGGGCGACGCGGAAAATCACTTGACCGGGGCGGCGAGAGATTTCCTGGATCGAGGCGTCGAATGGGGCCGCATCGTTGACGGCGACGGCCGTGAGCTTCCAGGTCTGCCAGTTCTGGTGGCCGCCGTAGATCACGTCGACGGTGCGCGCGAGCGCCTGGCCACCGGGCACGACGCCGAACTGTGCCTGGCCGGGGTTGAGCGTCACATCGCCGCGGCAGACGGCCTGGATCGAGAAGGTTGCGGTCGAGGAAAATTGCTGTTGTCCCGCCGCGGCCGGACTGACGACACTGACGTAGACGGTCACTTGCTTGGAGCCGTTGAACCGGCGGGTGTCCATCGAAATGTCGAGGGTGCCGGATTCGCGCGGCTGGAGCGTCTGCGGGCTGGGCGTGACGCTGACGCAGTCGCAGGAAACGCGGGTGACGATCTGGAGCGGCACCGCGTAGATGTTGGTCATCGGGAAGCGGTGTAGGAGCTGCGCCCCTTTCGGCACGGTACCGAAGTCGTGCCCGGGCGGGATGTTACCGGCGGCATCGCGGAAGACCTTGGCCGCCCACGGCGTGGCCGGCGACTGGTCCGGCAGCGGCTGCGGCGGAGCCTGCGCGGGAGCCAGCAGCAGCAGGGACGTGAGAACCGCAGTGCCCATTCATCGCCTCCGTAGCAAAAACGCCAGCGGACTATACAGGCTCGCCGCGGACGGGGGAAGGGCAAGATGAGAAGATGCCGGCCGGCCAGCCCGGAGCGCCAGCGACGGGGTGGCGTGTCCCGTCGCTCGCGCTCCGGGCTGGTGGGTGTTACGCTTTCGACCACATCTCTTTCATAAACCCGATGCCCTTCTGCCACGGCTCGTCAGGCGGGAACAGGTCGCGCCAGATCTTCGTCGCCGCGGCCAGGTCAGGCAGTGCCCGGCCGAACGCCTCGATGGTCAGCCAGCCGTCGTACTTCGCCGCCTTCAGCGCCTTGAACGTCTCCGCCCAGGCGACGTGGCCGGTGCCCGGCGTGCCGCGGTCGTT
>CAZNSL010001376.1:0-1567 GCA_964574975.1 uncultured Alcaligenaceae bacterium
TCGTTGATTGTGTTATTTTGTACACTAAACAATATGGGGATGGGACGGTGTCGTTGTCACGCGCCGTCGCGCTAAAATGTGGTCGCAACCCCTAACCAGCCCGGAGCGCGAGCGAGGGGGTGAATGTCCCGTCGCTCGCGCTCCGGGCTGACCGATATAAAAGCCCCTTCACGCCCGGAAGGGACTTGGATGCTTGCACTCGCCGCCGCGGGCTTCGACCCGCCGCTTTGGACCGTCCTGCCGTATGCGGCACTGCTCCTCGGCATCGCCGTGTTGCCGTTGACCGCGCCGCACTTCTGGCACGACCTCCGCAACCAGACGCTCGCCGCCGCCATTTGCGCCGCGCCCGTGGCCGGCTACTTACTCTGGCACGGCCCCGATGCGCGCACGGCCCTGGGGCACGGCGTCCGGGAGTACGTCTCGTTCCTCGTGCTGTTGGCGACGCTCTTCACGGTGTCCGGCGGCGTCACTCTGCGCGGCGAGTTGCGTTCTGGCACGCGCACCAATGTCGTCATCCTCGTCGTCGGTGCCGTGCTGACGAACCTGATCGGCACCACCGGCGCGAGCATGGTGCTGATCCGCCCGATGCTGCGAGCCAACGCCCACCGCACTCGCAAGACGCACGTTCCCGTCTTCTTCATCTTCCTCGTCAGCAACCTCGGCGGCCTGTTGACGCCGCTCGGCGACCCGCCGTTGCTCCTCGGCTACCTGCGCGGCGTGCCGTTCACCTGGACCGCGACGCTGTGGCCGGTGTGGCTGTTCGTCAACGGCCTGGTGCTGCTTGCCTTCGTCGTCTGGGACCGTCGCGCCTACCGCCGCGAGCCGAACCCCGCCGTCGAGCTGGAGGTCACCGGCAAGGGGTGGGTGTGGCCGGTCGGCTGGATCAACGTGCTGTTGCTCGGCTGCGCCATCGTGGCGGTGCTGTTGCACTCGCCGGGCGCGGCGGCGCGCGTGGGCGTGCCGCCGCTCGTCTTCCCGTGGGGCGATATCGTCCTCGTCGCCATCGCACTTCTGTCGCTGGCGCTGACGCCGCGCGGGGTACGCGCGGCCAACGACTTCCGCTGGGATCCGATGATCGAAGTGGCGGTATTGTTCGCCGGCATCTTCGTGACGATGGTGCCGGCACTGGCCCTGTTGGAGCGGCACGGGGCGGCGCTCGGCCTGACGCAGCCGTGGCACTACTTCTGGGCAACGGGCCTCTTGTCCAGCGTGTTGGATAACGCCCCGACGTACATCAGCCTCGGCACGCTGGCGGCCGGCGGCGACAACTTCGGCGTGCTGGCGATGCAGCAGCCGGCGGTCCTGAAGGCGATCAGTTGCGGGGCGGTGTTGATGGGTGCGATGACCTACATCGGCAACGCGCCGAACTTCATGGTGCGGGTGATCGCGGAGGAGGCCGGCTACCCGATGCCGTCGTTCTTCGGCTACCTAGTCTACTCGGGGCTGGTGTTGCTGCCGGTGTTCGTACTGGCGACGCTGGTGTTCTTCCGATGAACGACGTGACGCGCATCCTGTCGGCCATCGAACGCGGCGACCCGCACGCCGCCGCGGACCTGCTGCCGCTGGT
>CAZNSL010001377.1:0-1566 GCA_964574975.1 uncultured Alcaligenaceae bacterium
GCCGCACCGGCCCGCAGGCGGCGGGCTGCGGGCGTCGTCGACGCGACGGCGCAGAGTAGCACTCCCGGGCGCCGATGCCGCCGCGGTGGCGTTGCCGGCCCCCGCCATCGCCCGTCGCCTGCACCGTTGACTTTCGTCAATGGACAGCGCGGCCCAATGCGCAGACGCTTGACGCATGTCCCGCCCGCCACGGTTCGTCGCGGCCGTCGCACTGGTTGCCCTGAGCGCTGCCGCGGCGCTCGCACCCGCGCCCGCGTCGGGCGAGCGAATACGGTTCGTGTTCACCGCCGACAGCCGGTCGGAGACGCCGACGGTGAAGCCGGTCGAGCCGATCGACCTCATCAACACGCCGGTCCTGGGCGCGATCCGCGACCAGATCCTGGCGCTCTCGCCGCGACCGCAGTTCGTCGTCTTCGGCGGCGACATGGCCTACCGCGGCGAATACGACGGCAAGTTCACGTTCGCCACGTTCAAGGACTTCTTCGCCAAGCCGCTGGCCGATGGCGGCATCAAGACGTACACGGTGGTGGGCAATCACGAGCTCTACAAGCACCCCAGCACGGGCGGCTTCTGGCACGCGAATCAGGTGGAGTTCCAGAAGACGTTCACCGAAAACCCGGGGAACGGCCTGCCCGGGCACGAGCGGCTCGACTACTCGTTCCATTCGCCGGGGGGCGAGGCCTTCTTCGCGGTGCTGGACGCGTACTACCTGACCGCCGACGCGCCGAGCGCCGAGGACCCGGAGAACGACAACGGCACGATCACCGACTCGCAGCGCGCGTGGCTCGAGAGCCAGATCGCGGCAACGGGCGCGACGCACAAGTTCCTGTTCGTCCACGCGCCGTACTACACGCCCTGGGATCCGCCGCCGAAGCACTACCAGGACGCGACGTACACGAAGCTCTGGAAGGTCATCGACGACGCCCGCTTCGCCATGTACTTCGCCGGACACGTCCACCTGTACTCGCGCAAGACCGTCGACGCCACCGTGCCGCCGACGCCGCAACTCGACCCGCCGGTCGTGTGGAAGAACCCGATCGTCCAGGCGATCACCGGGACGGCCGGGGCCGGGCCCGACAAGACAAGTCCTCCGGTCGACGCGTCCTGGCACGTCTCCACCGGGGCCGACAACTACTACTTCACCGTCGTCGACATCGACGGCCCGGTGGTGACCGTCACGAGCTACATCGGCAACACGGGCGCCTACAAGGCCTTCGACTACTACGTGCTGGGCGCGAACGGCGCCACCACCGCCATTCCGGCGTTGTCGACGCCGCTGCTGGCCGTCTGCGGCGCGCTCGTACTGCTGTCGGCATGGGTTGCGTTGCGCAGGCGACCGAACCGGCCGCCTCCGCGCGTGCCCGAGCGCCGCGCTTGAGGTGCGCGCGCCGCCCGTGCGGCGCGAACAAGCCGCAAAGACAAAGGGCCCGGCGTTCTCACACCGGGCCCTTCTTGAGCGGCCCGAGACACAGGTAACAGAACGTACCGGACACATGGGTAACACTTCCCGAGGCGACCCGGGAGGTGCGTATGCCGTGGAAGGAGTGTTCGGTAATGGACGAGCGT
>CAZNSL010001378.1:0-1565 GCA_964574975.1 uncultured Alcaligenaceae bacterium
GGTAATAGCCAGGATCCCCAGAGTACTGGATAATCTGCAATTCGGCAGGAACGGGCAGAAGCTCGCCTCCGGATAAATGGCGAGTATTCCCTGTCGGCATATGGGCCGGGGTGAGTCGCAAACGTCGAAGTAGCTTTGGGTTGTTCATGATTCAATCCGGCAGAACAGTCACCCGAGTGTTTTCAACGACGCGGCCACCGGGACAATCGTATGCTTCAAAATGCCCATGCAAACCGGGGCCGCGAGTCTCATGAGCACCAAATCGTACTTGCCGCAAGCCATCGGCAGAAACGTACCGGCCAGGAGATACCTCACGGTAGCCAGCACCGAGATACTGCTCAGCCGCTCGCAAAAATCCCGACTCTGAAACTCGTCCTCCAGGAAACTCCGGTGCCCGTCCGCGCACCCGAGGTGAACCACTGGCCCGCGGACCATTGTGCGGAGGTAAACGCGCAAAGTCATCGAGAAACTCGCCACCCCACCAGCTTTGGTTCCCAGGTTTGCCACCCCGGGGATGTGCGTCCATATGTCGGCATAGCGATGCGAGTTTTGTCCTGGCGACCTTGATCAGTCCCGTGGCGGCCGCCGCGTCGAGCGACAGGGAGACGCCCGCCGCCGCGATCACCTCGGCCGCTTGGTTCAACTCCGCCTCGTTCCGCGCAGACGCCGCGAGGGCCAAGGCTTCCCTCAGCAAACTTATGGATTCGGCCGCGTCCCGCGAAACGAAGTACGCGCCGCCGACGGCCAGCCCCGCGTGGACGATCGGCCCTCCGAAGACCGCCCCGGTGAGGAACACGTACGTCCATGGGTTGGCCAACAGGTCCTTGATCCGTTGACCGACCTCACCCGGCGTGTGTGTCAACGCCTTTGCAAGGGCGACGAGAACTCGGTCGGCTTGACTCCACTCCGACACTGGCCGCTCGGCGCTCGGTTTGAGGACGATTAGCCGGCGACGATCCCCCTCAATCTTTTCGAGGAGAAACGCCCCCTGAAGACGGAAATGGGGGTTCGTTCTCAGGTCGTCGACCCCGCACCTCACCCGGTTCATGTCGCGCTTCAGGTCGAACGGCCTCCCGAGGAGAACCTCGAGGAGTCGGCGCTCGGCTTCCGTGTAATCCCGCGGCGGCAGCCGCAACGGGCCTTGGGCGGGCCCGCCTGGGGGCGCGGGAGGTGCCATCGGCGGGTGCCAGCCGCGGGGGTTGACTGGCTCCTGCGCGGAGGGCGGGTTGTCGCTAGAAGGCGGTTGGAGACCGCTGGGGTCGGTGTAATTGGTCGGGTTGTTGCCGACGTAGCGGCGCAGGTTGTAGTCGCCGCCGGCGAAATCGATCGGGTCTTCGCTGTAGAACTGGCTCGTCGCCGGGTCGTACGGCCGCTCCCGGCTCAGTTGCAGGCTCGTGACCGAATCGAACGGCCGCGCCGTGTAGCCGACCCCGTCAGCGAACGACGACCCGCTCAAGTCCGCGCGCTGGCCGAACCCGTCGTAGGCCGTCCGCGTCTGCACCACGCCGCTGCCGTTCGTCAGCGCCACGATCGAGCCGCGCACGTCCTCGTGATACCACGCCGTG
>CAZNSL010001379.1:0-359 GCA_964574975.1 uncultured Alcaligenaceae bacterium
ACGTGTTGCCGTTCACCAGGTCGCTTCCTCGGAAGACAGTAACGCGGCTGCCGTCAGCCTGACCCGTCACCAGCTCGGATCGACCGTCATTGTCAAAGTCACGGGCCATGATCCGAACACCGGCGCGGTTGTTGATATCGCCGGCAAAAAAGTCAGCGATCACGGTGCGGGTCTGGCCCTGGCTCTGGAAGAGTGCCTTCCCGTTGATGATTCGCACGCGCGGCGCGCCACCCGGCCCTGCAGCGGCAAAGAGTTCGGCGAAGCCGTCGTTGTTGACATCCGCCATGGCGACAAAAGCACCGTTGCGCAGTGTTGTTTCGAAGATGAAGAAGTCGCCGAAGAGCTTCGGCCCGCCATTG
>CAZNSL010001379.1:369-1565 GCA_964574975.1 uncultured Alcaligenaceae bacterium
TCGCGACGTCGCGCGCCGCCGGCGAAAGCGCTCGTCGTGAGGTTCCGAGCGTCGCGCCGCTGAAGACCGCGATACGTGGCCCGCCGCCGAAACCGGCGCTGACAGCAAGATCGCCGGTACCGTCATTGTCCATGTCGCCGATGGCAGCCCGGGCGCCGCCGCGGAAGTTCACGTCATCAATGCCGAAGAAGTCCGCGATCTGTGCGAAGGTCTTGCCGTTGTAGATGCGGGCACGCGGGCCGCCACCTTCGTCCGGCGTGATGACAAGATCCGCGTAACCGTCGTGGGTGAGATCGCCGAGCGCGACGAAGACGCCGCGGGTGAAGTCGCCGAACGGATTGACCGTGAAAAGCGTTTCCTGCGTGGCGCCGTTGACGACGCGGACTTCGGCCTTCGTTCCGACGCCGGTGCCGATGGCGATGTCGGGGATGCCGTCGCCGGTGAGGTCATTGGTGGCGACGCGGACGCCACCGTGGAAGCCTTCTTCGAAGACGTTGCCCGTGCGGATCGTCGTGCCGATGGAGTCGGTGAGCACGACCGTGGGGGGGCCGCCGCTGCCGCCGCCGACGGCATAGGTGGCGCTGGTGAGTACCGTGTCGGGCCGCGCGAAGGCATTCGAGAATGCAGAAGTGTCGCCAAGCGTTTCGTGCGTCGTGGTGGCGCTTGCGAACGCCCCCACGGTGCCGGTGGGGATCAGCACGGTGAACGTGCCGGCACCAGAGGCGTTCGTAAGGATGGTCACCGTATTGAGGAACGTCTGCCCTTCGCCGAAACCGCTCGGGTCGGCAGCGCCGTTCATGTAAATATTCACCGTGTATTTCGTGTTGGCGACGCCGCTGAACGTGCCGCTCAGATTCTGTCCGCCGGTAGTCGCTTTGATGGATGTGATTGTCGGCGCTTTCAAACCGGCGTTGGCGGTGGTATCGACCTGAATGCCGAGGCCGCCGTTGTCACGGATGCTGTTGTTCTCGATGCGGACCTGCCGGCTGGTATCGAACACAGTGACACCGGCTCCTGCATTCTTGGCGATTGTGTTCCCGCGGATTGTATTCTCACTACCTGCGGCCGTACCGCCCGGTGGCGCGCTCCCCGCCGCGCCGAAAGCCTTGATGCCCGGGCCGGTGTTGGCAAGTGCCAGGCCGCCGAAGTCGAGCCCGACACGGTTACCGGCGATGATGTTGCCGGATGTGGACGCG
>CAZNSL010001380.1:0-1565 GCA_964574975.1 uncultured Alcaligenaceae bacterium
TGGTCGTCCTTGCCCCAGCGCCCCCAGTTGGACAGCTCACTCATCCAGCTATCCACCTGCTGCATCGTCAGGGGAGCCGAGGGCTGGCCGGCGGCGACCGGCGCAATGCAGGCGGCGACGAGCAGGGCTGCGACATATCGCGACTTTCGCATGGGGGACTCCTTAGGCATAATTGGTCGCGCATTTTACTGCGGAGGCAACTGAATGAGGATGCATGGTTTCCGTCGGATCGCCGCGGCGATCCTGACGATGGCGGGTGTGGCGACGCCTGTGTTCGCCCAGAGCGTGACCGACGCGGACCTCGCCAAGGGGCTGTCGGACCCGACGAAGTGGCTGGTGGTTTCGGGCACCTACGACGGGCAGCGTTTCAGCCCGCTCAACCAGATCACCGCTGCCAATGTCGGCCAGCTGGCTCCGCAGTGGACGTTCCAGGCAGGCGTGACGGGGCAGTTCGAAGCGACGCCGGTCGTGATGAACGGCATCCTCTACGTCACCGGCCCGCAGAACCACGCGTGGGCGATTGACGGGAAGACCGGCCGCCAGATCTGGCACTACCAGCGCGCGCTGCCGGCGGGCCTGAAGGTCTGCTGCGGTCCGGTGAACCGCGGCTTCGCCGTGTATGGCAACAAGCTGTTCATGACGACGCTCGACGCGCACGTCCTTGCGCTGAATCCCGCCGACGGCAAGGTGCTGTGGGACGTCGAGATGGCGGACTTCAAGCTGGGGTATGCCAGCACGGTCGCCCCGCTCGTCGTGAAGGGCAAGCTCATCGTCGGCATGGCCGGCGGCGAGTACGCCAATCGCGGCTTCATCGACGCGATGGACCCCGAGACCGGCAAGCGCCTGTGGCGCTTCTGGACGATTCCGGCCCCCGGGGAACCAGGCAGCGAGACCTGGCCGGTGGACGTGCTCGAACGCGGCGGTTCGCCGACCTGGGTCACCGGTACCTACGACGCCGAACTGAATACCGTCTACTGGGGCACCGGCAATCCGAACCCGGACTGGGACGGCGACAGCCGCCCGGGCGATAACCTCTATGCCGCGTCGGTCGTCGCGCTCGACCCTGACACCGGCAAGCTGAAGTGGCACTTCCAGTACACGCCGCACGACACGCACGACTGGGACGCGAACCAGACCCCCGTGCTCGCGGACGTGACCATCGGCGGCCAGCCGCGCAAGGTCCTGATGCAGGCCAACCGCAACGGCTTCCTCTACGTGCTGGACCGGACCAACGGCAAGTTCATCGCGGCGCACGCCTACGCGAACCAGAACTGGGCCTCGGGCTTCACGCCGGCCGGCCGGCCGATCGAGATCCCCGGCCACACGCCGACCGTGGAAGGCACCGATACCTGCCCGGACTGGTACGGCAACACGAACTTCATGCCGCCGTCGTACGACAAGCAGCGGAACCTCTTCTACCTCACCGTTCGTGAAACCTGCGCGAAATTCATCAAGAAGGACACGCCGGACGCGAACGTCGGCGACCGCACGATGGGCGGCACCGTGGCCCCCGTCGGTCCGCGCACGGGCGCGCTGCGCGCCATCGACCCGCTGACCGGTCAGCG
>CAZNSL010001381.1:0-1555 GCA_964574975.1 uncultured Alcaligenaceae bacterium
GCGCTCGTTGCGCAGGGTCGTCGGATCGGCCTTGTACAGCACCAGCGCCCTCGACCACGCCGACCGCGCCGCCGGCACATCGCCGAGCCGGACGCACGCGTCGCCCAGGTGGTCCCACGTCGCCGCTTCCTTCGAGCCGCGGCGGTAGCCGAGCGACCGCTCCAGCCACTTCCGCGACTCCGCATAGCGGCCGCGACGGAATAGCACCCAGCCCAGGCTATCCTGGTACTCCGCGTTCTCGCCCCAGGCGTCCTGGCCGTCGGCTTTCGCCGGGCGATCGAGTTCCAAGGCCCGTCGGATCAGCCGTTCCGCTTCGGGCAGGTTGCCGCCGCGGTTGGCCAGGGCGTAGCCCAGGGCGTTGTAAGCGTCGGCTTCGTCCGGCTCCAGTTCCAGCACTTGCCGCAGTTCCAGCTCGGCGAGGTCGAACTTGCGGTTCGCCGCGTAGACGCTCGCCAACACCTTGCGCGTGGCGATGCGATCGTGCAAGCCGGTGTAGGTTTTCAGCATCGCCAACGCGGCGGCCTCCGCCTCGGCCGGACGGTCGAGGAGCGACAGGATCGCCACGCGACGCTGGTCCATCAACACCTTGTTGGTGACCTGCGCCTTGTCGATGGCCACCTGGATCGCGGCGAGGGCCTCGTCGGCCCGGCCGAGTTTCGCCAACGGTAGCGACATGTAGTAATTGAAGAATTCCTCGTGCTTCAACTCCCGCAGCCCGCGCTCGGCGACCTCCACGGCGTCCTTGTACCGGTGCTGGGCCACCAGGAGGTCCATGAGCGCGACGTAGCCGCCGAGGCGGAAGCGCTCCGGCAGGGCATACAGGGTCGCGCGGACCTGCGTCTCGGCATCGGCCAGGAAGCCGCCGCGGGTGGCCAGGGTCACGAACAGTCGCCAGGTCTCCAGGTGGTCGTTGCCGCGCTGACCGCGGACCATCGCCAGGCCCGCGGTGACGAAACGGCGGGCGGCGGCCGGGTCGCGGCCCAGCGCCGCCGTCATCGCCCAGGCGTGCGGAATCGTATCGGGGTCGGGCTTCTCGCGGTCGTCCATGCCGGGCCGCATGCTCTTCACGTCGCGCGCGAGACGGGCCTGGTAAACCGTTTCCTCAACCCGCGACACGATCGACTCGACGCCGACGGCGTCGAACAGTCCACGGTACGCCGCCACGCCCGGCCGCTTCCGGATCGCCGCCTCGAGTACGGCCGCCGCCCGTCCGCGCGCGCCGGCCTGCAGGCACGTCTCGCCGGCCAGGACTTGCAACTCCAAGAATTCGCCATCGTCCGCGGCCAGCTGTTCGAGTGCGTCGGCCGCAGCGGCCGGACCCTCCGATTTGCCGACGGCATCGGCCAGGAGGCGGTACGCCTCGATGTCGCGAGGCTTCGGTTTCAGGTAGCGTTCGAGGATCGTCCGGGCGTCGTCGGGCCGACCCAGCCGCACGAGCGCGTCGGCGAGTGGCTTGCCGGCCGCGGCGGCCCGGTCCGTCTCACCGGCCTCCGCGAAGGCGGCGCGGGCGCGCTCGGCCGCCGGCTTCGCTTCGTCGGGCCGGCCGGCCGCCAGC
>CAZNSL010001382.1:0-1554 GCA_964574975.1 uncultured Alcaligenaceae bacterium
CATCGAGCCGGACTTCGCCCTCGTGAAGTTCAAGAAGCTCGCTGGCGGCGGCTACTTCAAGATCATCAACGCCTCGATCCCGCCCGCACTGTCCAAGCTCGGCTACGCGCCCGACCAGATCGAGGACATCGTTCGCTACTGTCGCGGGGCCGGCACCCTCATCGGCGCGCCGCACGTCACCCCGGCCGCGCTGCGGGCCAAGGGCTTTACCGACGAGACGCTCAGGACCGTCGAGTCGCAATTGCCCAGCGCGTTCGATTTGACGTTCGTCCTCAATCGGTGGACGCTCGGCGACGAGTTCCTCACCGGTACGCTCAAGATCGACCCGGCGCGGCTCGACGACCCGGCGTTCGACCTGCTCGCTGCACTCGGCTTCACCCGACAGCAGGTGGCCGAGGCCAGCCAGTACGTCTGCGGCACCATGACCATCGAGGGTGCACCGCACCTGAAGCCGGAGCATTACGCCGTCTTCGATTGCGCCAATAAGTGCGGCAAGCTCGGCCAGCGCTACCTGTCGGTCGAGTCGCACATCCGCATGATGGCGGCCGCCCAGCCGTTCGTCTCCGGCGCGATCTCCAAGACCATCAACATGCCGTACGAGGCCACGGTCGAGGACGTGAAGCGGGCCTACGAGTTGAGCTGGAAACTGATGCTCAAGGCCAACGCCCTGTACCGCGATGGGTCGAAGCTCAGCCAGCCCTTGAACTCCGTGGCCGACGTGCCGGACGACCTGGAGGACGAGGCCCCGCCGCCGAAGGCCGAGCCGGTCAAGGTGGTCGAGCGCGTGGTGACGAAGTACCTGACCAAGCGCCGCCGGCTACCGGATCGTCGGGCCGGCTACACGCAGAAGTCCCGCATCGGCAACCACAAGATGTACCTGCGCACCGGCGAGTACGAGGACGGCACGCTCGGCGAAATCTTCCTCGACATGCACAAGGAAGGTGCCGCGTTCCGCAGCATGACCAACTGCTTCGCCATCGCGGTGAGCCTCGGCTTGCAGCACGGCGTGCCGCTCGATGAGTTCGTGGACGCATTCACGTTCACGCGTTTCGAGCCGAACGGCGTGGTGCAGGGCAACCCGCACATCAAGATGACGACGTCGATCATCGACTACATCTTCCGCGAGTTGGCCATCACCTACCTCGGCCGACACGACCTGGCGCACGTCGCCCCCGACGACCTGCGCGGCGACGCCCTGCACGAAGAGGACGACGATGACTCCGAATTGGAGCCGGAGCCGCCGGCCGCCCCCGCGAAGCCAGCGGAGACCGAGGCGAAGACCGACCCGTTCGCCACGCCGCGGACGGAACACCTGACGCCACTGAAAAACGGCAACGGCCACTCGAACGGCAACGGCCACGGGGCGACGGCGACGGTATCGCGGCTGGCGGCCGACGAAAAGGTGCGGATCGCGCGGCTCAAAGGCTACGAGGGCGACCCGTGCCCGGAGTGCGGCCAACTGACGCTGGTGCGCAGCGGTGCGTGCGCCAAGTGCGACACCTGCGGCGCGACTTCGGGATGCAGTTGAGCGGTCGTGACGCCGCGAGGCGTGCG
>CAZNSL010001383.1:0-1550 GCA_964574975.1 uncultured Alcaligenaceae bacterium
GGGGCCGTCCACTTTCATTGCGTCGGTCGGGCGCTTCCTCTATCATCGGTACAATGGCCCGCCCGCCCGGTTCGGACCCGGAGGACCGCCGATGCGCCGCAGGCTTGCCGCCCTCGCCCCGCTCTTGCTGTTGGCGGCCCAAGCGGCGGCACTGGAACCGAAGGACGTCTGCGTCGTCGCCAACAAGAACATGCCCGATTCCCGCGACGTGGCTGCCCACTACATGCGCCTGCGCGGCGTACCGGCCGAAAACCTCGTCTTGCTCGACCTGCCCTTCACCGAGGACATCACCCGCGCTGACTACGAGGCCCGACTCGCCGGCCCGCTGCGAAAGTTCGTGCGCGACCGACGGGACCGGCCGAAGGTACTGTTGACCATCTACGGCGTTCCCTTGCGCGTCGGCGCGCAAACGGTGTCGGCCGAGGATCAGGCCCGGATCGCCAAGTTCAATATCGAGGCCGACGGCCCGCGCAAGAAGGCCACCGAGTTGAAGCGGTTCATCCGCGAAGCCGAGGAGGACATCCGCAAGGACCCGCGCAGCCCCTTCGTGGACGCCCTGCCGGAGAAGAAGGCCGAACTCCAGAAGGTCGAACAGCAGGTGCGCGAGATCGAACACGAGGCGCAGAAGCTTAGCCACGCCGAGAGCAAGGCCAGTGTGGACAGCGAACTGATGCTCCTGTTGTGGGACGGTCACTACCCGACGTACCGCTGGGTCGTCAATCCGCTGTACCGCTGGGCCACGCCGCTCATGCGAGCGGAACGGCGGCCGGTGCTGATGACCTGTCGGCTGGATGGCCCGAACGCGAACGTGGCCAAGCGGCTGGTCGAGGACGCCGTCGAGGTCGAGAAGAAGGGATTGTCCGGCAAGGTCTACGTGGACGCCCGCGGCCTGGCCTATTCGCCGGAGAGCGACCCGGTCGGCACGCAGTACGGCGGCTACGACGAGTCGTTCCGCGAGATGGCGGAATTACTCAAGAAAGACGCCAAGATGGACGTGGTGTTGGAGAACACCGAACGGCTGTTCGACCCCG
Source organism: uncultured Alcaligenaceae bacterium (assembly GCA_964574975.1). Classification (GTDB taxonomy): domain Bacteria; phylum Planctomycetota; class Planctomycetia; order Gemmatales; family Gemmataceae; genus JAXMAS01. The sequence continues at coordinate 1,032 of CAZNSL010001383.1, forward strand.
GCGAGTGTACCGACGCGGCACTGTACTGCGGCTGGTACGCGGTGCGCAACTACCGCGAGTGCTGCCGCTTCGTCAAGGGCGCAGTCGCCTGGCATCTGGCGAGCTTCGAGGCCGTCTCCCTGCGGGTGCCCGACAAACAGTGGACGGGGAACCTGCTCCGCGACGGGGCGGCCGCCTCGCTGGGGCCGGTGGACGAGCCGTACACGGTCGGGTTTCCAAAGCCGGAGGAGTTCTTCGGCCTGTTGGTGACGGGCCGGTACACGCTCGTCGAGTGCTACGCGCAGACCACGCTGTTGACGAGCTGGATGATGACGCTGGTCGGCGACCCGCTGTACAACCCGTACCGCAAGACGCCGAAGCTACTCGACCTCGACGTGTTGCCCAGCCCGCGGCGGGCCTTCCGGCGGTGACGATGACATCCACAGATTTCGCAGATTCCGCAGATGAAAGACAGATAGAACACTGGCAGCTAGCTGCAAGTGTTCTATCTGTCTTTCATCTGCGGAATCTGCGAAATCT
>CAZNSL010001384.1:0-1549 GCA_964574975.1 uncultured Alcaligenaceae bacterium
GGCCCCCCCCCCCTACATACCCCCCGGGCCCCCCCCGCATCACCCCGGGTCGCGGCTAAACGGCGTCACTAACACCGGGGAAAACCTGTTGGCCGTTCGTCGATCGTGCGATGATGACCGACGCGCATTCGGCGCGTGCAATCGTCGATATCGCCGAGGGTGGAAAAAGCGCGTCGCGGATCGCGAAGTTATGGGCGCGTTATGGGCGCGTTTTCCCCGCGCGGGGGCTGGGCGCAAACCGTTGGCGGGACACGGGACGACACCGCCGGGCGCACGGTCATCGACACGAAGGTTATCGACCTTCACGACTACGGTCATGAATATATTCAGGTGTATTTCTTATCTAGCTTCCCGGCCTTGCCAAAGGCCGGGGCTCCGAGGGAGCGGGACATGAAGCTGTACTGCGAACGCGACGCGCTCTTGGGCGATTGCCAACTGGCCGCGACCGCCGCCGCCAACCGCGACGTCAAGCCGATCCTCAAGCACCTCAAGGCCGTGGCCGAGGGCGACCGCTGCACCCTCATGGCCACCGACCTCGAGCTTGGGATCCGATTGGAGGTACGCAGCCCCGAGGTCCGCGAACCCGGCGAGGCGATCCTGCCGGCCGGCCGGCTCACGTCGATCCTCCGCGAATCGACCGACAAGCATCTGACCATCGAGGCCGACAGCGAGCGCGTCGTCGTCACCGGCGAGTCGAACGAATTCGAGATGCCGAGCGAAGACCCCGGCGACTTCCCCGACATCCCGACGTTCGCCGAAGGCAAGCACCACGAGATCACCGCGGGCACATTACGGACGATGATCCGCCGCACGGTGTTTGCCACCGCGAAGGAGAACAGCCGCTACGCCATGACTGGCGTCGTCTGGGAGTTGGACGGGGACGTCTGCAAGCTGGTGGCCACCGATAGCAAGCGACTGGCGCTCGTCACCGGGCCGGCGAAAGCCGTGGGCGGCCATTCGACCGGCAGCGCCTCGCACATCGTGCCGACGAAGGCGATGGCGCTTCTGGAGCGCAACTTGCACGACGATGCGGAGGTGGTGAGCGTCGTCATCAAGCCGAACGAGGCGCTGTTCAAGACCGCCCGAGCGACGGTCTACACCCGGCTCGTGGAGGGCCGGTTCCCGCCGTACAAGGACATCTTGCCGAAGAAGGCGAACGCTCGCATCCCGCTGGCGGTACCCCCGTTCCTGACGGCGGTGCGTCAGGCCGCGGTGATGACCGACGACGAGAGCAAGCGCGTGTCGTTCCACTTCGCCCCGCGGAAGCTGACGCTGGCCGCTCAGGGCGCGACGACGGGCCGGTCGAAGGTGGAGATGCCGTTGGAGTACGACGGCACGCCGATCGAGATCGCGTTCGACCCGTCGTACGTCGTGGACGTGTTGAAGGTACTGGCCGACGACGCGCCCTTGACGCTCGATCTGACGGACGGGTCGAAGCCGGCGTTGTTCAAGAGCGGCAGCGATTACCAGTATTTGGTGATGCCGCTGTCGTAGAAACGAAATCCGAAATCCGAAGCACGAAATCCGAAACAAACCCGAATCACCAAAA
>CAZNSL010001385.1:0-1548 GCA_964574975.1 uncultured Alcaligenaceae bacterium
GTGCCCCACCGCAACGGCACAGCGGTTGCGCCTTCGCGGTGGGACTCGCTCCACTCGTCCCACCCTACAAGGCACGCTCGTCGAGATGAACCGCGAGATCGTCGCCTGAAAGGAACGCTGCCATGCCGGACCTCTCCCGTCGTTCGTTCCTCGCCGGTTCCGCCGCACTCGCGGCCGCGGCCTACTCCCGCGCCGCCGACAAGCCGAACGACAAGGTTCGCCTTGCCGTCATGGGCGTCCACGGCCGCGGGCGCGACCTTGCCCGGTCGTTCGTCAAGTGCGATGGCGTTGAGGTCGTCACGCTCATCGACCCCGACGAGAACCTGTTCCCGAAGGCCGTCAAGGAACTGCCGGCCGCGCCGAAGCTCGAAAAGGACGTGCGCCGCGCCCTCGAAGACCCGTCGGTGACGGCCCTCGTCGTTGCGGCCCCAGACCACTGGCACGCACTCGCCACGATCTGGGCCTGCCAGGCCGGCAAACACGTCTACGTCGAGAAGCCGATTTCGCACAACCTGATCGAAGGTCGGCGCATGGTGCAGGCGGCTCGCAAGCACGGCCGCGTCGTCCAGGTCGGTACGCAGCGGCGTAGTGCGCCGCACTTTATGAGTGCCCGCGACTACGTCCGTTCGGGCAAGCTCGGCAAGGTGCCGTTCGCCAAGGCGTGGATCGGCGGCAACCGGCCGAGCATCGGCAAGAAGCCCGATGGCCCGGTGCCCGCCGGAGTCGATTACGACCTCTGGCTCGGCCCGGCCCCACAGCGGCCGGTCAACCCGAACCGCTTCCACTACGAGTGGCACTGGAACTGGGACTACGGTACCGGCGAGTTGGGCAACAACGGCATCCACGGCCTCGACTGTGTGCGGATGCTGCTCGACCTCGATGCTCCGTCGCAGATCACGTCGGCTGGCGGCAAACTGTTCTACGACGACGACCGACAGACGCCCGATACGCAGGTCGCCGCGTTCGACTTCCCCGGCACGACGGTGACGTGGGAACACCGCATCTGGGCACCGAAGCCGACGAACGGCGAGTCGTTCGGCGTCGAACTCTTCGGCCAGAAGGGGACGTTGATCGTCGACTCGAAGGGCTGGCGCGTCGAGGACGGCGAGGCGGCGTCGGACAAGGCGACGGACCCTCAGCAGGCACACGTGCAGAACTTCGTGGACTGCGTGCGCGGTAGCGCCCGGCCAAACGCCGACATCGAGGAGGGGCACAAGACGACACGGATGTGCCATCTCGGCAACATCGCGCACCGCGTTGGCCGGGTAGTGACGTTCGACGCGGCGACGGAGACGCTCGTGAACGACGCGGCGGCGAACGCACTGTTGGGACGCTCGTACCGCAAGGGATTCGAGTTGCCGGCGGTGTGAGGCGGTTGCTCGTTCGCCCTCAGCCCCGGAAGGGCGGCCGTGGGTAGCCAGGGGCGTCAGCCCCTGGAACCGAATCGCAATGAAGTTTAGCCCCGGAGGGGCGACAGACTTCTGCCGCCCCCCGGGGCTTCAACCTCTTGTCACAGCGTCCAGGGACTGACGCCCCTGGCTACCCACG
>CAZNSL010001386.1:0-1546 GCA_964574975.1 uncultured Alcaligenaceae bacterium
GAGGGCCTGCCGTTCGGCCTCGAAGCGGGCGATGACGGCGCGGGTGTCCATGCCGGCCTTGATGAGCTTCAGCGCGACGCGGCGGCGGATCGGCTCGTGCTGATCGGCGACCCAGACGTCGCCCATGCCGCCTTCGCCGATGCGCTCGAGCAGCTTGTAGCGGCCGGCGACGACGGTGCCGGGCGTCTCGGCGGGTTCGCGACCCGGCTCGTAGGCCCCGGTGCTGCCAACGGCGAAGGGTCGGGCGAGGGCGGAATCGGGGCGATCGTGAGCGTGGAGGAGGGCATCGAGTCTGCGGCGCAGGTCGACGTCGGAGCCGCACTCGCGGTCGAGGAAGTGGCGTCGCTCGTCGCTGTCGGCGAGTTCGACCGCGGCGGTGAAGAGGTCTTTGACGGAACGAGCATTGGCCGGCATGGCGGCGTCCTCCGGGGGCTTTCCCCGATTGGCGCAAAACGGGCCGGGTCCGTCTCACAGAATAGCGAAAATCGTGCGCCCCCGCTCCGCCGCGTGCGCGGCACGGAACGAATGCGAGGACTCGTGCCTGCCAGCCCAGAGCGCCAGCGACGGGTGAAGCGTCCCGTCGCTGGTGCTCCGGGCTGGCGGGAAATCCGCTCGCCATTCGGTCTCATTCACCTGGCGCGGCGATGCCGAGGCACCAGCACACGCCGTTGAGCAACAGCCGGCGGAACGCGGGCGTTGCAAAGTCCTCCGGCGTGCCCAGCGACGTGTAGAACACCCGGCTGCCCGTCGCCGGCTCGTTCACCCACGCCACCGGCTCCGGCGATTTGTCCGGAACCGCCCCAGCCAGGAGTGGCGTCGTCGTCGCGGCCAGCGGAGCCGTGCGGTAGAGTTTCGTCGCCGCGAACGCCGCCGGGTCCACTCCGCGCAGGGCCGGGTGAGCTTTCGCCCCCGGCGCGAGCGACAGCGTCACCTTCGGGCCGTCGCCGTAGTGACCGGTGTAGTGGCCGCCCAGTACCGCGGCGTCGAACTCCGGCCAGCCGGCCGCTGGCGACTTCGCCACCGTGAAGGCGTGGCTGGCGGTGCGGATGCCGACCATCGGCTTGCCGGCCGCGACGTGCGCCCGCAATGCGTCGAGTTGGTCCGCCGGCGGCAGGCGGCGGCGGACACTCACGAGTACCAGGTCGGCCGCCTTCACAGCTTCGACCAGACTGGGGAAGTCGTTGCCATCGGCCCGGACGACCTTAACCGCGAAGCCGCACGGCTCCAGCACTTTCGTTGCGTACGCCGGCAGCGTCTCCCACGTCTTGTACTCGTCCTCGCCGATGACCAACAGGATCGAACGGCGGTCGTTGGCGAAGCGGAACGGCTCGCCGCCGAGCAGGTCGCAGCTCGTCACCGTGGGGCAGACGAACTTCTCGACGTGTTCGACGACGCGGTCGGTGCCGACGAAGTGCGTGACGTAGGGCCGGCGGGCCGGGTTGTACATCGTGTCGGTCAGATCGCGGACGAGGACGACGTTCTTGCCGTTCTTGGCCATCTGCCGCAATCCGAACGGCCGGCCGAGGACGCACATGTTCGTATGGAC
>CAZNSL010001387.1:0-1544 GCA_964574975.1 uncultured Alcaligenaceae bacterium
AGCCGAGCAGCGTGTGCAGGAAGTTGTCGGGGTCGCCGTTGTCGCCGGTCCAGCCGAGCATCCCCATCTGGTGCTCGCCCGCCTGCATGCGCTTGCGGTACTCGCCCCACTCGAAGCTCTTGATCTCGGCGGTGATGCCGACCTTCGCCAGGTCCGCCTGCATCAGCTCGGCGATGCGCTTCGCGTTCGGGTTGTACGGCCGCTGCACGGGCATCGCCCACAGGTCGGTCGTGAAGCCGTTCGGGTAGCCGGCCTCCGCCAGCAGCTTCTTCGCGGCGGCCGGATCGTACGGGTCGTCCTTGATCGCGTCGTTGTACGACCACTGCGTCGGCGGAATCGGGTTCTTGGCGGCGACCCCGGTCGTCAGGTACACGCCGTCGATGATCGCCTTCTTGTTGATCGCCATGTTGACGGCCTTGCGGACGCGGACGTCGTCGAACGGCTTCTTCGTAGTGTTGTACGCGAGGTAGCCGACGTTCAAGCCCGGCTGCTCCAGCACCTGCACGTTCGGGTCCTTGCGGATCGCGTCGAGGTCGGCCGGGTTCGGGTAGGGCATGACGTGGCACTCGCCCTTCTGCAGCTTGGCCCAGCGCACCGACGCGTCCGGCGTGATCGCGAACACGAGGTCGTCGATCTTCGCCTTGCCGCCCCAGAACTGCGGGAACGCCTTGTAGCGGATCACCGCGTCCTTCTGGTACTGCACGAGGTAGAACGGGCCGGTGCCGATCGGCTCCTGGTCGATCTTCTCCGGCGTGCCCGCCTTCAGCATCGCGTCGGCGTACTCCTTCGACTGCACGCCCGCGTATTCCATCGCGAGGTTCGACAGGAACGGCGCCTCGGGCTTGTTGAGCGTCACCCGCACCGTGTAGTCGTCGACCTTCTGGATCGACTTGATGAGCTTGGCCATCCCCATGTCGTTGTAGTACGAGTGGTTCGAGCTCGTGACCTTGAAGTACGGGTTGGCCTCGTTGCCCTGCCGCTCCAGCATGAAGATCATGTCGTCGGCGTTGAAGTCCCGCGTCGGCTTCCAGGCGCGGTGGTTGTGCCACTTGACGCCCTTGCGGAGCTTGAACGTGTAGACGGTGTCGTCCGGCGAGATCTCCCAGGACTCGGCGAGGCCGGGCACGACCTTCGTGGTCCCGCGCTCGAAATCGACGATGCGGCCGTAGATCTGGCTGTTGGCGTCGAACGACGTGCCGGTCGTGTTCACGCCGGGGTAGAAGTTCTCGGGGCTGCCCTCCGAGCAGTAGACGAGCGTCTTGGCGGAGGCGCCGGCGGCGGCCAGCGCGAAGGCGGCGGCGACGGCGAGGTGGACGGCACGCGGGCTGTTGCGGTGCTTCATCGGGTTCTCCTGATCTGGGCGCCGCCTTCAGGGCGGCGACAACCCGGCATTATCCTCCATCCGGCCCGGCGAGGCGCTCGGCGTGGTGGCAGGCCACCTGCCGCCCGTCGAGCGCCCGAGGCGCCGGCCGCTCGGCACGGCAGCGGTGGTCCGCGTGGGGGCAGCGGGTCGAGAACACGCAGCCGGCCGGCGGGTTCAACGG
>CAZNSL010001388.1:0-1544 GCA_964574975.1 uncultured Alcaligenaceae bacterium
CGGCGGCGGTCAGTGCGATCGGTCCAGCGGGCCAGTTCGTCCAGCCCGCCGGAGCTAATGTACGAACGCCACCCGGCCGCACAGTCTGCCGGCATGACGACACACCGCCAGCCCGGCCGCGCGACCCAGACGGCGAGATTCTCCCACTCCAAGAGGCCGCTGACGGGCCGGCCCACGTGGAAAGCGAGCAGATGGTCCTCGACGCGGAAGAACAGGACGTGCTGCGGCACGGGTGCGAAACTACGGACAGTGGCGGCGAATGTGCGCTTTTCGCGTTCGGCGTCCATATCGACGACGGTCGTTCGCAGGAACACGGCCCAGCCGATGGAACAGGCGACGAGTGCCCCCGTCGCGCAGCGCCGCACGGCCACTGCCGGCAAGCGCTCGGCCCAGCAACCCAACAGGATGGCTGCACCGGGGTACGCGGGAAGCAGGTAGTCGGCCCGTTTGAAGCGCGACAGCGAGAGAAACACCGTCAGCGATGCGAACCAGACGAAGCCGAAGCGGGCATCGCGGTCGGCGCGGAGATCGGGTCGACGCACGAAGCACCAGACGGCGATCGCAAGCAGTGGACTCCACGGCAGCCAGTCCACACCCCAGCGCGCGAGGTAAAACCACCACGGGTGCGATGCCAATGCTTCGGCCCCACCGGTGGCTCGCTGAAAGTGGTGATACCAGAAGAAGACGCGAGTGAACCCACCACCCGTCGCAAAGTGAGCGTAGACGAACCAGGGAACCGTCAGAGTGAGGACAAGGAGAACGCCCGATAGGATGGCCGGTTTTAGGAGTGCGGCGGCTTGACGCCGCTTTGGACCGCCTCGGGGGAAAATCCAAAGCGGCGTCAGGCCGCCGCACTCCAAACGGTTCCCACTGAGCGAGGCTGGAGATCGTTCAACTAAGCGATCAACCACCAAGACGACGCCCGGCAGAATCGCACCGAGCGGCCCCTTGAACAACACACCTGCCACCACCGCGACGTACCCGAGTGCGGTAACGTGCCAGCACGTCGCTCGCCGCAGGCACAGCACCGCGACCGTCGTCGTCAGTGTCAGCGGAAGGTCGATACGGCCAGTGCGGCCGATCCAAGTGAAATGATGGGCGGTCGCCAACGCGACGGCTGCGACGAGCGCGGCACACGGCCGGCCGTTCCGGAACAAATACGCCGCAACGAGCAACATCGTGGCCAGCGCCGCTAACGTAGCAGGCAGACGAACCGCGATAGCGTCGACGCCGCCACGTACCCATCCGACCGTGGCAACGCACCAGTAGAACAGCGGCGGCTTCTGAAGTTCCGGCGACCCGTCGTACAGCCGTGGCAGCGCCCAAGAACCATCGTCGAGCATCGCCTGGGCGTTCTGGGCAGCCCGGGCCTCGTGACTGGCCCAGAGATCGCGTTCGCCAAGCCGATCGAAAAAGAGTGCGTAGCCGCAAGCGCTAAGGACCAAAATGCTTGCGGCTACACGATACATGACAAACCCGTTCACGGCCGGCGTTCGATTCGTTGCATTCGTTGCATGCAACGAAAATTCGTTGCATCACCCCAC
>CAZNSL010001389.1:0-1542 GCA_964574975.1 uncultured Alcaligenaceae bacterium
AGTGTCCGCCGTGCGCCGCCGCGATCTTCGCCAGTTCGATCAGCTCGTCGGTCTTTGCATAGGTGCCGGGGTTGTAGATGAGGCCCGTCGAGAAGCCCCACGCGCCGTCCGTCATGGCCTTGTCGACGAGGGCCTTCATTTTGTCGAGTTCCTCGGCCGACGGCGGGCGGTTGACGTTGCCCATGACCTTCCCGCGGATGGTGCTGTGCGTCGCCTGGTGGATGACGTTGGAGCCGACGCCGTTCTTCTCCAGCTTGGCGAAGTACGCCGCAGCATCGACCGGCCCGGAGCCGCAGTTGCCGGTGACGACCGTTGTCACGCCTTGCGTGACGTACGAGGTGTTGAACCACGTCGGCTTGACTTGGAGCGGCGTGTCGCTGTGCGTGTGCAGGTCGATGAAGCCGGGAGCGACCGCGAGGCCAGCGCAGTCGATGACCTTGGGTTGGCCAGCGACCTCGCACTTACCGACGGCCACGATACGGTCGCCCTTGAGGGCAACATCGCCGACGACGCCGGGCGAGCCGGTGCCGTCGTAGAGGGTGCCGCCCTTGAGGACGACATCGGCGGCGACCGGGTCGGCAGCCGCGAGGAGTACGAGCAGCGCGAATGCGTTCATGCGGGGAACGTAGCCGCGACGGGCGCGGGTGACAAGCGGCGGCACGCCTGCGACAATGACGGGATGGCCGAACCGTGGTACGAGGACGGGCTGCGCTTCACCTGCACGCGCTGCGGGCACTGCTGCACCGGCGCGCCCGGCTTCGTCTGGGTGACGCCGGAGGAGTTGGCCGCCATCGCCGCATTCCGCGGCGAGCCGGTCGAGGAAGTGACGGCCATGTACGCCCGGCGGTCGCACGGCAGGGTGAGCTTGCGCGAGCGGTCCAACGGCGACTGCGTGTTCTGGAGCCACGAGTCGGGCTGCACGGTCTACCCAGCCCGGCCGGCCCAGTGCCGCACGTGGCCGTTCTGGGAGAGCAACACGAAGTCGCCGGAGGCGTGGGCGGCGACCCAGCGCGTCTGCCCCGGCGCAGGCCACGGCGAGCTGATCTCCGCGGAGGAGATCACGCGCCGGGTGCGGGTGGTGAAGTTGTAACATGGGCGCGACGGTTCGCGAGCGCGTGCTGGCGATCTACGCCGCGGCCGACGCCGAGGTCGCCGCCGCCGCACCGCGCTGCGACCAGAGCGGCCGCTGCTGCCGCTTCACCGAGTACGGCCACACGCTCTTCCACAGCCAACTCGAAGCCGACCTGCTGCTCGCCGACGCCCCGCCGTTCGCCGGGCCGGTCACGCGCGATGGCTGCCCGTTCCAGGTTGGCACCCTCTGCACCGCCCGCGACCCACGGCCGCTCGGCTGCCGCGTCTACTTCTGCGACCCGGCGTACGCCGGCGTCGGCGAGCGCATCAGCGAGACGTACGTGCAGGCGTTGAAGGAGCTTGCCGACGAAATTGGCGTCGGCTGGCGCTACGCGCCGCTACATACATTTCTAGCTGAAGCGTTGGGGGGCCCGGGGGGGGGGGGGACAGCCGGCGGGAAGCCCACCCCCC
>CAZNSL010001390.1:0-1541 GCA_964574975.1 uncultured Alcaligenaceae bacterium
GCAGCGTCGCGTCGTTGTCCACGTCGAGTCGGCCGTTGCCGTGGTCGGTGAGGATGCCGCAGTGGCCGTGGTCGGTGTACTCGCAGAAGCACTCGTCGGTCATCAGCAATACCTTGTCGCCGAACGACCGCCGCAGTTCGCGCAGCGCCGCTTGGACGATGCCGTCGTCGGCGAGCGCGCTCTCGCCGGCAGCGTCCTTCGATGCCGGGATGCCGAAGAGGATGAACGACGCGATGCCTAGATCGAGGGCGGGGCCGACTTCGTCGGCGAGGCGGTCCACGGTGAGCTGTGCCTGTCCCGGCATCGACTTGATCTCCTGCCGAAGCCCGCGCCCGGTGCGGACGAACAGCGGTAGGATGAAGTCGTTGGGCCGCAATTCCGTCTCGCGGACCAAGCCGCGGACGAGCGGGTTGTAGCGCAGCCGTCGCGGACGAGCGGCGGGGAATCCGGGCGTCGGGGTGTCGCTAGTCATTTCGTGTGCAGTCGCTCGTAACGTTCGCGGATGAGGCGGCTGACGGCCTTGAACTGTGGCGCGGCCGCGGTACCGAGCCACTCGAACGTGGCCGTCTCGGCCGTCGTCAGCAGCACGCCGGCGCGCTCCATACGCCGCAGTGCCAGATCGTGGTCGAGGGTGTAGCGCGCGCCGACGGCGTCGGCGGCGACAGCCACTTGGAACCCGTCCCCGACCAGGTCGAGCGCCGTTTGCAGCACGCAGACATTGGTCTCGATGCCGGCCAACAGCACGGCCGACCGCTGGAGTTCGCGCAGCCGCAAGCCGACCTCCGGGGCGGCAGCGCAACTGAATTCCACCTTGGCTGGCCGGTCGGCGGGCAGCAAGTCGGCGATCTCCGGCATCGTCGGGCCGAGGCCTTGCGGGTATTGCTCCGTGGCCATGACCGGCAAGTCGAGTAGGCCGGCGACTTCCAGGAGCAGACGGGTTGCGCCGAGGACCTCGGCCGAGCGAGGGATGAGCGGCAACAGCTTGGTTTGCACATCGACGACGAGCAAGGTCGTGTTGGTCGCGGTCAGTCGCAGTGGTGTATTGTCGGAAGCCACGGCAGCCTCATGGGGACGTAGAAGAAATCTCGTAGGGTGGGACGAGTGAAGCGAGTCCCACCGGGAATGCTCAGTTGCTGAGCCAATGCGGTGGGACTCGCTTCACTCGTCCCACCCTACAGGGCTTTCGGATTGGCCAGAGCCGCATCCAGCCCCGCGATGCGCGCGTCGAGCCGCGACCGCTCGCCGTCGACCAATCGCTCGCCTCCGTAACGCACGCGGTAGTACGCGACCACGGCTTCACCTGGTAGGTCGGCGAAGTTTGGGCCGAGCCGGTTGCCGACTTGGCCGGCAAACTCCGCCGGTGTCTGACTGGCTTCTTGCGTCAGTCCAAGTCGACGGGCTATCACGGCCAGCAGCCGACCGTAGAACGGGGCCGGCGACGCGTCCGCCGGCCTGGTCCGTCGGCGGAGACGGCGGCTCACCGCGAGCGCGGCGGCACCGAGCGCCGCGACGCCGAGTACGCTGCCCACGACGGCCCCGGA
>CAZNSL010001391.1:0-1540 GCA_964574975.1 uncultured Alcaligenaceae bacterium
CCCGCTTGCCGGGTTCGAGGCTACCGAGGTCGGCGTCGAAACCGGCGATCCGCGCCGGCGTCAGGCTCGCCATTCGCACGACTTCCGGTAACGGCACGCCGGTCGCGCGGAGAAACGTCCGAATGGCGTGGTCCAAGCCGGTCACGCCGGACGCCAGACCCGTGCCGTCGAGCGTGACGCCGACAGCGCCGAGTCGCCGGACGCGCTCGCCGGTCCCGACCGGGCCGAACCAGTATTCGCCGTCGGGCATGCCGAGGCCGCGCATCGCGTCCGTCACCAGCGCCAGCCGGTCCGGCCCTTTCGCCTTGTACGCCAAGAGAAGTAACCCGCGGTCGAGGTGCATCCCGTCGGCGATGACCTCCGTCGTCAACTCGTCGAGAGCGAGCGTTGCCTCCAGCAAACCGCCGCGCATCGGGAACGGCTGCGCTGCCCGCAATCGGGCGCGGTCGGACATGGCGCAGAATAGATGATCCACGTGCCGCACGCCCCAACCGACGGCCGCCTCGACCTCGGCGAACGTAGCGTGCGAGTGGCCGGCGTTGACGCGAACTCCGCGCGCCCGGCACGCGCGCACGAACGCCTCGGCCCCCGGCAATTCCGGCGCGACCGACGCGGTGACGATGCAGTCGGCATACGCCAGAATCGCCTCGTAATCGGCCGGCGTCGGTGGGCGGATGTCGGCGGCCGGGTGGCAGCCGCGAGCGGCCGGTTGGAAGTACGGCCCGTACAGGTGCGCCCCGAGGACCCGCGACCCTCCGGTGTCGGCCGACTTCATGGTCCGGCACGCGTCGAGGAAACGGCAGATAGCGCCCGGAGCGGCAGCGGTCGAAGTAGCCAACAGCGCCGTGGTGCCGTGGCGGGCGTGCGCCTGGCAGGCCGTCCGGAACGCGTCGGCAGTGCCGTCCATGAAATCGGCCCCATCGCCGCCGTGGACGTGCAAATCGACGAACCCCGGCAGCAGGTAGCCGCCGACGAGGTCGATCGCCTCGTCAACTCTACCGACGGTGGCATCCGTGCCGACGGCCGCGATGCGCTCGCCCTCGGTAACGACGACGCAGTCCGGCAACAACCGGTCGGGCAGTACCGCCGTGCCATTGCGAAAGACGCGACGGTGTTGAGCGTCGCCCCGCGGCATGCGCTTCGGTGCCCTCCAGTTGTGCCGTGGCCCGGCGGGCGCGAGTCTCGCCCGGTCGGTCGGAAGCCGTAGCCCAGGTTACTTCACGTCCCGATCCTTGTCGTCGCCGAGATAGACGGTCTTGGCGACCTGCGCCGACATGGTCTTCGCCGACAGCGAACTACCGCGGAACAGAGGGCCGACCTTGACCGCCGGCTCACGCTTGGGCGGACGGACGTGCTTCTTACGCGGTTGCTTCCGCTTGGCCTCGGCCGCGGCTCGGGCGGCGGCCTCGGCCGCTTCCCGCGCGGCCTTGGCGGCGGCCTTCTCGGCTTCGAGGGCGGCCAGCCGTGCGGCTTCGGCGGCTCGCTCGGCCGCCTTGTCGGCAATGCTCTTTTCGGCCCGTTGCAGCTTCTTGTTCTTCGC
>CAZNSL010001392.1:0-1539 GCA_964574975.1 uncultured Alcaligenaceae bacterium
GCCAGGTCGGGCAGCGTGTGGATGCAGTTGATGCAACAGAAGGTCCAGAAATCGAGGACGACGATCTTGCCCTTGAGGTCGGCCAGCTTGATCGGGTTGGCCGAGTTGATCCAGGCGACGCCGCCGTCGAAGAGTTTCTCCGGGGCCTTGACCCGCTTGATGTTCTCCTGAGCGCGGGCCAGTCCAGCCAGCGGCCGTTCGCGGGTCACGTACCACCCGCCGACGACTGCGGCTCCGAGGAACAGCGCGACGAGACCGTTGCGGCGAACGGCAGCGGACATGCGACGACTCCGGCGGTCAGCGGGCTACCCCGTATGATATGCCGCCCACCCGACTTCGGTCACAGCATCATGATGCTGCAATTCCCACTGACCTTGCGACGCCACGGGCACATCACTGACGCCACTGACGAAGCGCGTTGCGCCATTTTGGCAGTCGCTTGCCGAGCGATGCCGAGGTCGTCGTCGCCGTAACGCGTTGCATCGCCACGACGTGTAACAGTTCGGGAGTCTCGTGAATCGTTTGGCACGCAATGTGACTCTAACCCAGCGAGGCCCGAACCAACATTGCCAACGACCGCGGGGCGATCGAACCCTGCCCGACACCCCTGACCTACTTCTAGGAGGACGACCCGTGAACTTCCTGCGACGCGAGATGTTCGGCGACGTGATGAACGAGATGAATCGCCTGCAAGACGAGTTTAGCCGCGTCTTCGGCCGCACCGGCCTGAACGGTGCCCGCGGCGGCCCGGCGGCGAACGTGTGGGCCGACGAAAACGCCGTCCACGCCGAGTTCGACTTGCCCGGTGTCGATGCCAGCAAGCTCGACGTGTCCGTGGTTGATGGCAACGTCCTGACCGTCCAGGGCGAACGGCCATTGGTCGAAGTGCCCGACGCGGTCTGGCACCGTCACGAGCGTGGCCACGGCACCTTTAGCCGCACCATCACGCTGCCGACGATGGTCGATGCGGACAAGGTCGAAGCCAAGTACGAGAACGGCGTCCTCAAACTGACGCTGCCGAAGGCCGAAGCCGCCAAGCCACGCAAGATCGCCATCAAGTCGTAAGCCGCAACATCACCACCAAACCACGAGGACATCATCATGACTGACACGGCATTGCAGACGAAGGACGACCCGACCTTGGCCACGTCGTCGGAAGTCACCCGCGGGGTGACCTACACGCCTCGCGTGGACATCCTGGAGTCGGAAGGGGAACTGCTGCTCTTCGCCGACCTGCCCGGCGTCCGCGAAGACGACGTGGACATCCGCTTCGAGAACGGCGAGTTGACGCTCAGCGCCCGCCGGCAGCGACCGGCGGCGACCGGCGGCTGGCTGTGGGAGAACGAGGTCGGCGATTTCTTCCGAGCGTTCCGCATCACCGAGACGGTCGATGCGTCGAAGATTTGGGCGGAGTTGAAGGGCGGCGTGCTGACGCTGCACTTGCCGAAGGTCGAGGCCGCCAAGCCGCACAAGATTGCGGTCAAGGCGGGTTAGACACCATTGGCACGAGGAGCCGCGAGCGTTAGCGAGCGGTGGTTG
>CAZNSL010001393.1:0-1538 GCA_964574975.1 uncultured Alcaligenaceae bacterium
GATGCCGCCCGCGCCGCCGCGCCCGCCCGCAGCGCCAGCGACGGATCGGCTGGCCCGCCGCTGGCGCTGCGGGCGGGTGAAGTCGTCTGCCAAACGGCCGGGGCATACCGATTCAGTTGGCCGCGCCGCCGGCTCCAGCGGCGGGCGGCGCTGTGCCTCGCCGAGGCGCTCCTGCGGCAGTGGACGGCCAAAGACGCCGGCCCCGTCAAGCTGCCGGTCGCCGTCTGGCTCGACGAGCAGTGGGAGGGCCGGCAACTGCGGCCGGAGCTGATCATCGAGCGGGTGCAGGAGGTGTGCGCCGCCGAGATTGGTCTGGGGCCGGACGCCAAGTTCGACGCCCTGGTCGGCCCGTTGGCCGAGCGCACCATCCTCGGCTCGAAGCTCGATGCCTGGAGCGTCTGCCACGTTCTCGACGATATCTTCGACCTGGTCGGCAAGCCGGCCGCCTCAGGCGAGGACGAGCCGGCCCCGGCGCTCTTGCAGAAGGCAGTCGCTGGGGTGACGGCGGCTCTGACGGCCGAATACATGCAAACGCCGGCGCAGGTGGCTGCCCACTTCACCGAGTTGCCCGGCTATCGGCTGGCCGCCGCCGAGGAAGCGGTGCGGCAACTGGCGTCCCGCGTCACAACGGTCGTGCAGACCTACGAGGAACTCCACGAGAAGCTCCAGAAGGAGGCGCGCGAGTGCTACGCTCGGCTCTTCCCGCTGATCGGCAAGCTGGAGGGCTACTCGACGGCCGCGAAGCAAGCCGGGGCGGCGTCGGAGGTGTTGGAGTTGCTCAAGGCGTACCCGAAGAAGCGCTACCAGGGGATGGTGGCGGGGTTCGTCCTCCAGGTGTACCGCAGCATGGCCGGCGAAGCTCCGGAGTGCTTACGCGAGGTGAACTTCTGCCGCCAGCGCCTCGCCGAGGTGCAGGCGGTTCTGGAGCAGATGGCCGCGGCCGAGTCGGCGCACGGCTCGGCGCTGGGTCCGGGCTGCGACCTGTTCCCCGGCGGCGGGGCGACGGTCGATGCGGCGGCGAAGGCGCTGGTCGAAGGCTTGACGGGGGAGTTCTCTGAGCTGGATGCGCGCGTGCAAAACCAGGTGCGGCGACAGTTCGAGTCGGTAGCGAACTACTGCGTCGAGGCCAGCGGCCAGCCCGGCCCGATGGCAGACCTTTTGGCGAAGCAGTGCGAGGAGTACCTGGCTCCGCGGTTAACCGACGCGACGGCGGCGGAGGTGTTCTTCCAACACTACCCGGATGCGCAGGCGGCCCAGCGCGACCTGGCGGCCGCCTACGAAGAAGCGGAGCCGGAGTTGCGGCCGACGAAGTCCGGAGGACCGGCGGAGGTGTGCCTCCTGGCGGCCCCGCCGGACGAATACGGCGACGAACTCCGGCGGCTGGTGGCGGAACTACTTCCGGACGCCACGTTCCTGTCCGCGGACAGCACCGACGACGTAGTAGTGTACCGCGAGCTGCGCGGCGTGGCGCTGTCGGAACTGCCGCAAATGGGCCCGGCGGCGCGGGCGGCGTACGACGCCCCGTGCGCCGGCGACAC
>CAZNSL010001394.1:0-1537 GCA_964574975.1 uncultured Alcaligenaceae bacterium
CGGTGTCGAAGGCAAAGAACGAGTCGCGGATGCCGGCCACGGTGCCGTCGGGGTTGAGGTCCCAGACGATGACGTGCGGCGCGCCGCCCGGGCCAGCGGCGGTGACGAGTTCGTCGTTGCCGTCGCCGTCGAAGTCGCCCAGGGCGACGCGGACGCCGCCGGTGAAGCTGCCGTACGGCGACAGCAGTACGGGGTTGGCTAGGTTGCCGGCACCCTGCGTCTCGTAGGTGCTGTTGGTGTCGGTGTCGCGAAAGATGCGGACGGCGGCGGGGATGCCGGCGTCGGTGCCGACGGCCAAAAGGCCGGCGGGGACGGTGCGGGCCTCGAGCAGCTCGGCCCCGAGGCGGCGGCGCGGGGCTGCGGTGAGGGAGTGGATCGGCCGTCGGAGCCAGTTCAGCACGGACATGGGAATCTCCAGGGGGCAAGGTGTCGGGCTTATCGGTCGTCGGCCCGCGTCACGTCGCGGGCCGAGAAGGACTTCGAGCTGGTGGTGAACCGGACGGTCGTGCGCTGAGGAGCGGCCGGGGTGGCGGGCCGGTTTGGGTTCCAGCCAGCGGCCGGGCGGGACGGCCCGTGCCACCACTGCGTCAGTCGTTCGATCCATGCACGCATAAGTCACCGTGAATCTCAGTTGGCCGTGCGGGTCGGTCCGCGGCGGCGTTAAGTCCCTCGGCCCGGAATCTCCGGCGGCGCGTCGCGCCGGCGAAAAAAAATCCCGCCGTTGACCCGACGCCGCGGCCGGTTTAGGCTGACGGCAAATCGTGCGGCCTTTTCTCGTCCGAACCGTGCCTAGAGGGGTGGAGGTATGCCCGACGCCGACCGCGACTTGCTCGCCGCCCGCGCTGGATCGCCGGCTGCCCTCGGAGCGGCCCTGGAGTCCTGCCGCGGCTACCTGCTGGGCATCGCCGAGGGCGAACTGGACCGTGCCCTACGGGCGAAGGGTGGGGCGTCGGACCTGGTGCAGGAGACGTTCCTGGAGGCGCAGCG
This sequence comes from uncultured Alcaligenaceae bacterium, assembly GCA_964574975.1. Classification (GTDB taxonomy): domain Bacteria; phylum Planctomycetota; class Planctomycetia; order Gemmatales; family Gemmataceae; genus JAXMAS01. The sequence goes on from CAZNSL010001394.1 coordinate 988, forward strand.
CGACTTCGCCGGCTTCCGCGGCGCGTCGCACGCGGAATTGCGGGCGTGGCTGCGGCGGCTCTTGTTGAACAACGTCGCTAACTTCGCTCGCCACTACCGCGGCACCGGCAAGCGCCGGCTCGACCGCGAGGTGCGGCTGCCCGGCGGCGATTCGTCCATGGCCCCTGGCGTCGGGGTGCCCGCCGACACGCCGACGCCGAGCGTCCGGGTGATGGCCGACGAACAGGAGCGCGAGCTGAACGCCGCGCTGGCCCGGTTGCCGGAGGACTACCGGCAGGTCCTTACGCTACGGTACCGCGAGGAGAAGTCGTTCGAGGAGATCGCTGCTCTGATGGGCCGCACCACTAACGCGGCGCGGAAACTGTGGGCGCGGGCGGTCGAGAAGCTACAAGAGGAGATGGAGCCGCCGCCATGACCCGCGACGAGCCGACCCCCGTCGAGGCCGACGCTGAGTTCGCCGACCTGCTCGCCGCCTGCGACGAGGCGCTCGCCGGCAGCACCATGAACCTGCCGGACGGCAACCTGCCGCCGCCGTCCGTCCGTCCGCGGA
>CAZNSL010001395.1:0-1530 GCA_964574975.1 uncultured Alcaligenaceae bacterium
GAAGTCGTCCGGGTCCTTGTGGACGATGAGGCCGCGGCCGACGATGTCGCCGCCGCCGCCGCCGATCGTGATGACGTCGACCTCGACGGAGAGCGTCGCGTTGCCCGCCGCGTCGGCGACCAGCATCGGCAGGTCGCCGGCGTGGCGTTCGGGCGTCGCAGGGGCGGCGTGCGGCTTGCCGTGCGGGTTGAAGTGGCCGCCGGTGCTCATGCCGTCGCCGGAGCTGCAGTCGCCCTTCTCGTGCACGTGGAAGCCATGGCCGCCCGGCGAGAGGCCCGCGACGCGGGCCTCGACCAGGACCTTGCCGCCCTTCTGCGTGAAGGTGACCAGGCCGTTGGCGGTGTTCCCCTTGGTCGGCTCGAGCTTTGCCGAGGCGCGGACAGCGGGCGGGTCCATCGACGCACAGCCGGCGGCAAGCGCGGCGACGGCGATGCAGGCGATCGCATTCTTCATGGCAACCTCCGGGGAGCGGGTGACGATGCGGGCACGACGCACGCGGCGTCGACGAAGCGCTCCATGATAGAGCATCGGCACGGGGTTGCCAAAGCCGGGCGAAAGTCGCGCAGGCGTCGCGCGCGTGCCGCGGTAGAATTCCCGACGCGGCAAAGCCCGCGCCGGACAATTCGAAGGGGAGGGTTCGACATGGCAATCCACAAACGCCCGGCGGCCATCGCGTTCGCGGCCGCCGTTTCCACGCTGCTCGCCGGCTGCTCCGGCGACAACGTCTCGCCGCCGGACGTGAACACGAAGCCCGGCTTCGTCGGCACGATCACCAAGGGAACCTACGACGGCAATGCCGACGACCTGCTGACCGCGGGCCTCGGCAAGACCGGGCTCGCAGGCGCCGCGCCGGCCTACGCCGACCCGCTGAACCCGACGGCGGCCGAGCTGCGCAAGCTCGCCATCTACAACAACTACCGCGCGATCGTCGACATGGCGGCCAACGGCGGCTACGGCTCGCTGTACGGGCCGAACATCGACGTCAACGGCAATCCCACGCTCGGCGAAGGCAAGATCGCCGGCACCGAGTATCTCGCCTACGCCGACGACGGCAGCGGCCGCCAGAACGTCACGATGATGGTGCAGATCCCGGCCTCGTTTTCCAAGGCGTCCCCGTGCATGGTCACCGCGACGTCGTCGGGCTCGCGCGGCGTGTACGGCGCGATCGGCAGCGCCGGCGAGTGGGGCCTGAAGCGCGGCTGCGTCGTCGCCTACACCGACAAGGGCACCGGCACCGGCTTCCACGACCTGTCGACCAACACCGTGACGCAGCAGAACGGCGTGCGGGCCGGCGCGGCCACCGCCGGCCGGAACTCCAATTTCACGTCCGAGCTCTCGGCCGCCGACCTCGCCGCGTTCAACGCCGCCACGCCCAACCGCCTCGCGGTCAAGCACGCGCACTCGCAGCAGAACCCGGAGAAGGACTGGGGCCGCGACACGTTGAACGCGGTCCACTTCGCGTTCTACGTGGTCAACGAGGAGCGCGGGGAGAAGAACAGCGACGGCACGGCGAAGAACACGTTCCGGCCG
>CAZNSL010001396.1:0-1530 GCA_964574975.1 uncultured Alcaligenaceae bacterium
TCCTCGACCGCACGCTGGCAAAGGTGCTGGCGTTCAACGTCCGCAAGCTGGCGACGCGCACCGGTGTCGGCTTCCTGCTGGCGACGACGCACGACGACTTGGACGACGACCTCAATCCCAACGTACTGGTCACCTGCCGCGGCGACGGCGACGTGACCGTCGAGCGGCGCGACGTTCAAAAAAAAACTTCAGCGGCACGGACGACCTTTGGCTGTCGAACGGATCCGTCGCCGACTGGCCGTACTTCGCTCGGTGGCATTACCGCTCGCACGCCCTCGGCTTCGTCAAACGCGTCGTCCTGCTCTGGCACGGCGGCGACCCCGTCGGCATCTGCGTCTTCTGTACGCCGGCCGCGAGCCTGACCTTGCGATCGCGCTACTTCGGCCTGCACCGGCCGCGCTCGCGCGAACACCTGGCCGCGCTCAACCGGCAACTGTGGGTACTGTCGCGGGTGGTGCTGCACCCGACCTACCGCGGGGCCGGCATCGCCGCGGCGTTCGTGCGCCGGGCCTGCGCGACGTGCCCGGTGCCGTGGGTCGAGACGCTGTCCGCGATGGCCCGGCTGAACCCGTTCTTCGAGCGGGCCGGCTTCGTGCGCGTCGGCGTGGTGCGCAAGGACGGCCGGGCGCGGGTGAACGGCGCGTACGGCGGCCGCCGCAAGCCGAAGGCGGATGTCCGCGGCCAGTTCAGCGAGCCGGCGTACTTCGTGTTCGATAACCGTGCGGCCGTTGACACCGCGGCGGTGGGCGGGTCCAATACAGGCGGATGACTCCCGAACCCGCCTCGCCGCACATTCCCTCGGTGCCGCGTCCAGAATTCATGCGCGCGAGCGGCGCGGCTCCGTCCGAGGTTGTCGGGAGCATTCCTCACGCCGCACTCCAAAGCCGTCCATCCGCCCTACAAAACATTACGTCGCCGAAACGCGCATGAGGTTCATCGTGCCGACCACCACCGCCGACCGTTACCGTCGCTGGTTCGACTACGAGCGCGACGCCACCGCCAAGGCGTTCGCCTCGCTCGACACCGTGCCGGCCGACCGCCGTGCCGCGCCCGAGTACCGCAAGGCCGTCTCGATCCTCGGCCACATCGTCGCTGCCCGTCGCATCTGGCTGTTCCGCCTCGGCCACGGACCCGCGCTGACCAGTTCCATCTTCCCGGACGACGCCGATCCCGGCCGGGCCGCAGCCGAGTGGCAGACGGTCGCCGGGCAGTGGACCGATTTCCTCGCCGGCCTCGACGATGCCGCGATCGACCGCGTCTGCGAGTACACGAGCCTCGACGCGGGGCGGTTCCGCAACCGCGTCGAGGACATCCTGACGCAACTGTTCGGCCACTCGCTCTACCACCGCGGGCAGATCGCCACGCTGGTCAAGATGGCCGGCGGCCAGCCGGCGGCGACCGACTTCATCTACTGGTGCCGCGAGACAGTGGGCGAGAAATAGCCGCAGATGAACGCAGATCAACACAGTCTCGTAGGGTGGGACGAGTGGAGGGGGTGGCCCCCCGCCACCCGCGCCCCCGCGCAATAGC
>CAZNSL010001397.1:0-1530 GCA_964574975.1 uncultured Alcaligenaceae bacterium
CCAGCCGCAACACGACGAGCATTGGCCAGCCGACGTACTTCGTCGCCCGCGGGTAGCGCTCCGCGAACGCCTCGTCCGGGGCGGCCTCCACGATGTCGCCGAGCCGGAAGCCAGCCCGCACCGCCGCCAGGACGATCTCGCCAAACGTGTGCGGCACGCTTCCGGGCGACACGACCTCGCCACTATCTGGGTCGGTGAACCGGGCCTGCGAGCCGCGCAGCAGCATCGCCGGATGAATCGTCGACACGACCGCCACGCCGTCCGGCTTCACGATGCGGCGTACCTCGCGGAAGAACGCACCCAGGTCGCGCAGGTGTTCCAGCACCAACCCGCTGACGACGCGGTCGAACGCCGCATCGGCGAACGGCAGCGGCTCGTGCAGGTCGTGGGCGAGCCAGCGCACCGTGTCGGCCCCCGGCTTGCGGCGGGCCTCGTCGAGCATCCCCTCGGAGAAGTCGACGGCCGTTGCGTCCGCACCCGCGGCCGCGAGCCAGAGGGCGTGCCGGCCGGTGCCACAGCCAAGGTCGAGGACCGACAGGCCGCGCACGTCGCCGACGGCGTCGCGGACGACCGGGTCTTCGAGGGCGACGAGCGGGTTGAGATCGTGGTCGTAGACTTCCGCCCAGCGGTCGTAGCCGCTGCGAACGTTCGAGGCACCAACGGACGGATCGACATCGGACATGGTTGGATTGCCCAAAAGAGATCTGCGGAGAAGCCGCGACCGCTGCCGGCCCCGGAACACCTGCCGCAATGCGGTGAACCGGTTCGATTGGGCCATCATATGCTCGACCACGACGCGGTGCCGCGCGATCTCCCGGCTCACCGACCATTGCTCATCCGTCAGCGAGGGGGTTTCGGGTCGCCTTGAACGGCAGGATCACGCGACGCCCCGCCCGCCGCCGCAGGTACGCCGCGACGGCACCAGACGAGCCGAACCCCATCAGGAGCAGGCTGCTCGGCTCGGGGATCGGCTGGAGGAAGCCGAACTCGACGGTGCCGGGCTGCTGGTTGTTGGCCCCGCCACCGGCCGCCGCGGCGATGACGCCGCTGTTGCCGATCGTCGCCGTGTCCGTCAGGAACAGGATGCGGCCGCCGCCGCCGAAGTTCGCCGCGCCGGAGGCGATGATGTCGCTGTTGATGCCCACGGTGATGGTCGGGGCGTGGAACAGCAATCCGCCGCCGGACCCGCCGCCGGCGTTGGCCGCGAACGCGATCCCGGATACGCCCCCGTTGGTAATCACGTCGCCGCCGCCGAAGAGGATCGACACGGCCGCGCCGAGTTCGACCGCGCCGCCGCCGCCGCCGCCGCCGGCCCCGAACGTGTCGAAGAGCGATCCGCCGGTGCCGCCGCCGCCGGAGCCACCCTGGAGAAGGTTGCGGAGGTTGCCGTAGGTCGCGCCGCCCTGCCCGAGGGCGTTGTCGCCGCCGCGACCTCCGAAGCCACCGCCGGCAGCTTGCACGGCCCCAATTCCGCCCGGCCCGCCCGGCCCACCGCCCGGCCCACCGCCAGGTCCCGCGCCAGGGCCATCG
>CAZNSL010001398.1:0-1529 GCA_964574975.1 uncultured Alcaligenaceae bacterium
ACAGGCGTTCCTTGAGGATGGGGTCCTTGCCGTTCCACAGGGCCAGGGCGAAGCAGAGGAGTTGACGCTCATCGGAGATGCCGGCCAGGCCGTCCTCGCCCCAGCGGTAGGCGCGGGAGCGGGCCTGGTCGTGGGGGAAGTAGTTCCAGGCGTCGCCGGCTTCGGAGTAGTCCTCGCGGACGGTGCCCCACTGCCGCTCGCTCAGGTACGGCCCCCACTTTTTCCAGGAGGTATCCGGCGAGCGGGCCTCGGCGAGTCGAGCGCGTTCGGCGGTCATGGTGCACCTGCCCCCGGCCGCCCGACAGCCGCGGGACGGGCCGGCGTCACGAAGGAATGCCGAGCATGTATCGGTAATGCCCGGGTAAGGGTTCGAGTTCGGTCTCGTCGGCCGGGTCGAACGGCCGCCGGTTCTCCCACGGGTCGTCGCCGGGCGGGACGACCCAGAACTTGCCGTCCGCGTCGCGCGCGATCCACTGGCCACCGACCCGATCCGCGTACAGCGCCACACCGGACATCCTCGGCGCGATCATAGCTTGCCCCTCCGGAGCACGACGGGCGAATCGATCGTCCACCGCGATATGCCGAGACCTTCGGCTGCCGAAGCCACGGTCACCGAGCGCGAGCGCTATGCGTTGAAATTTACCGCGATGATAATCGGTCCGCCGAGTCGATACCTTGGACCTTAGTCCAGGATCGTCGCGTCAATTCCTCAAGAAGGCACCGCCGAGCGCCAGGATGCCGAGTCCCGCGACGAAGACGGCCAGGACACCGGCATGGGACATCGGCAGACCGGGACACTGCCGGCGCAGCGCCGCCATCGCCTGTCGGTGCTGAATACTCGCCAGGATGAGGGACACCAGGCCGATGGCGACCATCAGGATGCCAACCGATCGGGCACCGAGGAACGGCGCGTGTTCCCCCCGCGTCTCGTGGAGGATCTGAAATGCCTTGGCTATGGAGAACCCGAACGAGATGAACGCCAGGCTCGCCTGCACCCACGCCAACTGGGTGCGCTCCCGCGCCAGGAAGATGTTCTCGAACGCGAGTCGCGTGGACGTATCCGGTGGCGGGGTTGGCTCGCCCCCAGTGAGATGATCGGCCATGACGCCTTGCCCTCGCTGGCACCCGTTAATGCCCGACCGGCTTGATGTCCGGGTGCGCGCCCGCGTGGCCGTCGGCCAGCGACTGCCCATTGCCGTCGACGGTTGGCGGGGCGGCCGTCGTCGGCGGTGCCCAGTCGCCGCTCAACCCGGCGATCACGTAAAAGAACACCGGCGTCAGGAAGATGCCGAACACCGTCACGCCAAGCATGCCGCTGAACACGGCCACGCCCAACGTCCGCCGCATCTCCGCGCCAGCCCCGCTCGACAGCACCAGCGGCACCACGCCGAGGATGAAGGCGAACGAGGTCATCAGAATCGGCCGCAAACGGAGCCGGCACGCCTCAATCGTGGACTCGAACCGCGGCTTGCCGGCCTCGCGCTCGGCCTTGGCGAACTCGACGATCAGGATGGCGTTCTTACTCGCCA
>CAZNSL010001399.1:0-1529 GCA_964574975.1 uncultured Alcaligenaceae bacterium
ATCGCCGCACACGTGTTTCATTCTGTTAGGGGTTCTAAGGAACCGCTGAACAAGCCCGTTCGTCCCACCGGGATTCTCTCCGGTCACGCCGCGCCCCTTGGCCGAGCTCGGGGCGGGTTTCGACAGGCCCGGACGGCGTAGTGCTTAATCAGCTTCTCTCGACCGCACCATACCACTACAGGCCGCCGCGGACCACTACAGGCGGAGAACGCCGCCCTTGCAGGTGCCGGCCGCTTCGAGCCGGGCCAGCATGGCGGCGAGGTTGAGGCCCGTCGTCGATTTGAGGGACTTGGCGGCACGGTGCAATTCGTCGAGCCCCAGAGCGACGGGCGTGCCCGTGGCGGCAACGGCAATCGCGTTGCCGCTGTCGCAGGAGGGAAAGGCGAGGGCCCGGTCGTCGAACGCTTCGCGGATGCGTGAGACGCTGGCGCGGAAATCCTTGCGGCGCGACAGCAGGTTGGCGACCAAGAGGCCCTCGGCGGAAAGCCGCTGCCGGCAGTTGAGATAGAACGGCAGGGTGTCCAGGTCGCCGGCCCGCGCGTCGGCGTCGAACCCGTCGGTGAGGATCAGGTCGAAGCGGCGTCGCGGGTCCATCACGTAATCGGCGCCGTCGCCGACGACGATGCGGAATCGCGGGTCTTCGGGCGGCAGACGGAAATGATGGCGGGCGGCGGCAACCACCCGGGGTTCGATTTCGACGACCACCAGATGGCAACGGGGCCGGTGGCGGTACAGGAACTTGGCCAGCGATCCGGCACCGAGCCCCACCAGGAGCGCCTTCCGCGGCCAGTCGGGGTCGGGCCGCAACAGCAGGGCGGCCATCATCTCCCGTGTGTAGTCCAGCTCCAGCGCCCATGGCCGGGCGATGCGCATGGCACCCTGCACCCAGTCGGAACCGAAGTGGAGATAGCGGACCCCGGCGGCCTCGCTGATGTCGATGTCGACGCTCAATGAAGGATGCGCTTTTCCGTGGGGAACAATCCGTCCACCCGGGCCGTATCGAACCGGTATTCGTGGTTGCAGATGTCGTCCCGGATCACGATCTCGCCATGCTCGTCCAGGATCGCCTGCAGCTCGGCACGGCCGAGGGAGCGCAGCATTTCCTCGACCTTGCGCTCGTCGCGGGGGCAATGATGGCGGGCCGGCTGTGCGGCGAAGAGCCGCACGTCGTCCTCGGGAAACAGGCGATGCAGCAAGGTGGCGGCGGGCAGGGCAAGCTCTTCCGCCGTAGCGGTCCCGGCCACGGTCTGCACGCGGTTCCAGCCATCCGGATCCTTGCGGTCGGCTTCGGGCAACTTTTGCAAAAAGAGTCCGCAGGCCCGCACCTCGTCGGCGACCAGCCAGAAGCGCGACGGCGTCTGTTCGGACAATTCCAGGTAATTCTCGAAGATCCGGGCGACGCTGTCGCCGTCCAGCGGCACGATGCTCTGATAGGGGCGATCGCTCGCCGCCGTGGCGTGCAGCGTCAGCACCAGACGGCCGTCGCCCAGCAACTCGGGGACCGGTGCCGGCGACAGGTCCGCCGGGGC
>CAZNSL010001400.1:0-1520 GCA_964574975.1 uncultured Alcaligenaceae bacterium
CGTTCAACTCGTTGACGCTCAGCCCGGCCCTCTCGGCTCTGCTCCTGAAGCCGCGCGACGCGGCGGCGCTGCGCGAGCCGTTGCCGCGGCTGGGCATCGCCATCGTCGCGGCCGCGGCGGCGTTCGTTCTGCTCCCCGACCTCGTGCTGGCCAAGACGGGCATGACCGAGACCAACCGCGGGACGCAGTGGATCGTGCGGTTCCTCATCGCCGCGCCGTTCTTCGCGGCCGGGCTGTTCGGCAGCGGGCTGGTCAACCGGCCCTTGAGCTGGTTCTTCGCCCTGTTCAACCGCGGCTTCAACGTTACGACCAGCGCCTACACCAAGATCGTCGCCGGGATGCTCCGCGTCAGCGTCCTGGTACTCCTGGTGTACGGCGGCCTGTTGTTCCTGACCTACAAGGCGTTCACTGCCGCGCCGACTGGGTTCATCCCGATGCAGGACAAGGGCTACATGCTCGTCAACGTCCAGCTCCCCGACTCGGCGTCGCTGGAGCGGACGCAGGAGGTTCTCTCGCGCATCGAGCGGATCGCCCTGGGCGACGAGGAGAAGGGCGGCAAGTACCGCGGCGACAAGCCGAAGTCCGGGGCCAGGCTCTACGACGGTATTCCCGGCATCGCGCACACCATCGGCATCGCGGGCCAGTCGGTACTCCTCAACGCCAACGGGTCGAACTTCGGGTCGATGTACATCACCTTCGACGAGTTCCACCACCGCCACGGGCCGGACCTGTACGCGGATGCGATCATCGCCAAGCTGCGTGCCATCTGCGCCGTCGAGGTGCCCGACGCCGTGGTGGCCGCGTTCGGCGCGCCGCCGGTGGACGGCCTCGGCAGCGCCGGTGGGTTCAAGTTCTACGTCGAGGACATCGGCTCGAACGGCCTGGACGCGCTGCAACAGCAGACCGAAAACCTGATCGCCAAGGGCAACCAGACGCCGGGGCTGGTCGGCCTGTTCTCCTCCTTCCGCGCGAACGCGCCGCAGCTCTACGTGGACGTGGACCGGACCAAGTGCAAGACGCTCGGCCTGGCGCTCAACGACGTGTTCACCACGCTCCAGGTCTACCTGGGCGGGTACTACGTCAACGACTTCAACAAGTTCGGCCGCACCTGGCAGGTGAACCTGCAAGCCGACGCGCCGTTCCGCTCCCAGGCCGAGGACGTGCGGCAGCTCCAGGTCCGCAATGCCGCCGGGGCGATGGTGCCCCTGGGCACCGTGGCGGACATCCGGGACATCGGCGGCCCGATCATGGTGACGCGCTACAACACCTACACGGCGGCCGCGGTCAACGGCAACACCGCGCCGGGCACCAGTACGGGCCAGGCGATCGAGGCCGTCGCGCAACTCGCCAATCGGGAGCTGCCGAAGTCGATGTCGTTCGAGTGGACCGAGCTGACGTACATGCAAATCCTGGCCGGCAATACGGCCATGATCGTGTTCGCCCTCGGCACGGTCCTCGTGTTCCTGGTGCTGGCAGCGCAGTACGAGAGTTGGTCGCTACCCTTGGCGGTCATCCTGGTC
>CAZNSL010001401.1:0-1520 GCA_964574975.1 uncultured Alcaligenaceae bacterium
TATTGCGCGCCGTTGTACGTGACGATGTTGGCCGGGTGCGCGGCCGGCAGGCCCTGGCCGGAGTTGCCCAACAGGCTGATGATGTTGCGGCCCGGCGCGACAAGTTCCGGCTTCTGGAAGCCCGCGCTTGTGGTCCCATACGTCGAGAACGCGGACATAGCGTCATCGGAAATGCTGTTGGTGCCCTTGTCGTCGACCGAACCGACCGTGATGACGAATGGATCATTGGCCGGCGGGTAGTTGGCGCCCAGGCCGCTGTTGCCCGCCGAGGTCACGACCACGATGCCGTTGAACCACAGCACCTCGACCGCCGCGTCGATCGCGCTCGTATGGTATGACTCAGCCACGGCGCTGTTCAGCGACAGATTGACGACGCGGATGTTGTACGTGGCTTTGTTCTGCAGGATCCACTGCAAACCCTGGACGACGCTTAGCGCGGTGCCGGACCCCTGGTTGAGGTCGTCGCTGACCTTGACGTTGATGATGCTCGCTTGCGGCGCGACGCCGATATAGGCGCCGTTGGACATGCGGCCGTTGCCGCCGATGATGCCGGCCACGTGCGTGCCGTGGCTGTAGGCGTCGAAGGTCGTCGCGTTGTAGCCGTTGTGGAAAGCCACGCTGGCCACGACCCGGTTCTGTCCGGCGGTGTTGTACAGGTCAGTCTGCCAGTTCACGCCGCTGTCGACCACGGCCACACCGATTCCCGACCCCTTCAGGCTGCTCCAGACCTGGTCGGCGCGGATCGCGCGAATGTACGTATTCGCCAGGTTGCCCGTGGTGGTGCAGTCGCTGCAATCCGTCCGGTTCATCGGCGCGTTGAACGACACAGCTCGTACGCCGCTCATGCGGGCCAACGTCGCCGTCTGCCCGGCCGGGAGCTCGGCGGCGAAGCCGTGGATGATGCTCAACTCGGCGATGACGCGGCCGCCTAGCCCGCGCACGCGGGCTTCCACCGACGACCCCTCGATCGATTTCTGCACGATCACACTGACCATGGCCGTCGGTTGTTCCTCGGCCAGGTGCGCGAGATAGGGGTGGAGATTACCCGGGAGCGCCTGTGCCCCGGGAGCGATCGGCCCAAGCAGGCTGAACCCGACAAGCATTGCGGCAACCAAACGGTTGAACGACTTCGTCATGCGCGTATGTTTCGGATCGCCCACCTTTTGTGTCGCGATATCCTTCAGGCGATCTTGAAGGACTCGTCGTTGTGCAGGACTGCGTCGCTCCTGACCCTGATCAGGATCGACGTCGGCTACATCGAACGCTGCCGAGCGATGCGCTCCGCAAAACGGTCTAGGCCTGGTTAGAAGATACCCTCCGCCAACGCTACTGAGCGTTATGATGAGGGCGGTTTAGTTGGGCGGGGTTGGCAGAAAAACCGCGCACGGGGGTCCAACCCTCGTCGGACCTCCGTGCGCGGTTTTTATCGCAAGATCGAGACGTCCGCCGCAGCTCTAGGGCCCCGCATAGTCGCTGTTCCAGTTGACCGAATTCCAGTTCACTGAGTTCCAATTGACTGA
>CAZNSL010001402.1:0-1519 GCA_964574975.1 uncultured Alcaligenaceae bacterium
CCAGGCAGAGCCTGGGAACGAGGTGTAGATGCCTCACCGCCCACGGGCGAGCATCCGGTACAGGAACAGCACCACCATCGCCCCACCGACGGCCAGCAGAAAGCTGCGGAAGTCGAACGCGTTCGCGTCGCCCCAGCCGAACTGCGTGCCGATGAAGCCGCCGACGACGGCCCCGATGATGCCCAGGACGATAGTCAGAATGATGCCGCCACCATCGCGGCCAGGCATCAGGAACTTCGCTACCGTCCCCGCCAGGAGGCCGAACAGGATCCACCACAGAATGCCCATGTCGTCACCTCGCCACGATTGAGGGGTTAGGCCGCCGCCACTGCCGTTGTGCTAGCCGAACGGCCGCGCTGGGCAAGCGGCGTTTACCTTCTCACCCGGCAGATTCGCCGTAAACCAGTGGCAGAGTCGTCACCGCCCACCCACGGACCTTGCACCCATGCGCATCCTCGTCACCGGCGGGGCCGGCTACATCGGCAGCCACACCGTCAAGCACCTGCTCGCCCAGGGACACGATGTCACTGTTCTCGACAGTCTCGTCTTCGGCCACCGGGCCGCGGTGCCGGCCGACCGGCTCGTCGTTGCCGACCTGGCCGATGCCGCGGCGGTCGATCACCTGCTCATCGCCAAACGCATCGAGGCGGTCGTCCATTTCGCGGCATTCGCCTACGTCGGCGAATCGGTCACGGAGCCGTCCAAGTACTGGCACAACAACTTCGTCAACTCGCTGCAACTGCTCGACCTGTGCCGCCGACACGGCGTCAACCGCTTCGTCTTCTCCAGCACCTGCGCCACCTACGGTGTACCGGAGAAGGTGCCGATTACCGAGGAGACGCCGCAGCAGCCAATCACCCCCTACGGGCAGTCGAAGTTGGCCGTCGAGCGGGCACTGGCCGACTACGCCGTCGCCTACGGCCTCGGCTACGCCGCCCTGCGCTACTTCAACGCGGCCGGGGCGGCCCCCGATGGCTCCATCGGCGAAGACCACAAGCCGGAGACGCACCTGATCCCGCTCGTCATCGACGCGGCGACGGGCAAACGGCCGAACATCACGATCTTCGGCACCGACTACCCGACGCCGGACGGAACCTGCGTCCGCGACTACGTCCACGTGGACGATCTGGCCGACGCCCACCTGCGGGCGCTGGAGCGCGTCGAGCCGGGCCAAGGCATTCAATGCAACCTCGGCACCGGCCAGGGCTACAGCATCCGCGAGGTGATCCGCACGGCCGAGGAGGTGACGGGGCTGAAGGTGCCGGTGGAGGAAGGCCCGCGCCGGCCGGGCGACCCGCCGGCACTCGTCGCCGCGGCGGGCAAGGCGCGGGAGGTGTTGGGCTGGACGCCGCGCTACCCGGAGTTGGCGATGATTCTGGAGACGGCGTGGCGCTGGCACCGCACGCACCCGACCGGATACGGGGATCGGTAGCGGGATAATTCTCGTAGGGTGGGACGAGCGGAGCGAGTCCCACCGCGAACTATAAGTCCACTTCATAGTTCGCGGTGGGACACGCAC
>CAZNSL010001403.1:0-1518 GCA_964574975.1 uncultured Alcaligenaceae bacterium
ATTGTGCGCGAGGCAGACCGCCACGCAGCCGCTTCCGGTGCCGAGGTCGAGCGCCGTCGGCGACGGACGCTTCTTGAGAAACTCGATGCCGACGTCGACGAGCATCTCGGTGTCCGGCCGCGGGATCAGCACTGCGGCGTTCACCTCGAACGGCAACAGGTAGAACTCGCGCGTGCCGACGAGGTACGCCGTCGGGCAGCGGTCGAGCCGTTTCTGGACGAGCGCGCGGAAGGCGGATCGCTGGGCTTCGTTCGGTTGTTCGTCGTAGCGGACGAGGAGGTCGATGCGCTTGCAGGCGAGGACATGCGCGAGCAGCAGTTCCGCGTCGAGCCGGGGGGAATCGAGGCCTTTCTTCGCGAAGTGGTCCGCCGTCCAAGCCAGGAGCGCCTTGATCGTCCAGATCGTCTTGTCGGCCATCGGCGGGTCCGTCCTGTGCCCTGAGGACACGAGAGGGTTCGGGCTATCGTACCAAATCTTTTGCCGAGTCGATGGCGTGAACACGGCCAATCGCAGCAACATCATTTGTACGGTCCCAACCCGTCGCGAGCCGGTGCGGTTGAGGTAGTTTGAGGCGCACGTGCCGGCAAATGTCGTATCAGCAGAATCGACCCGATGCCGAATACGACAGAAGTCGCCCAGACGCATAGACACGAGAATAAATTGTTCTCGTCCAACGTCGCGTCGGGGTGCGCTTTCTTGGGCGCGTCGAGTTTCCAACCGGTGGGTAGCAGAACAAGTCCGACCAGCACGGAAAACGTCGCGGATACGAGTGCGAACGTCATCGATCGCCGGTAAACGCCCGCAACGGCGGCGAGGATCGAAGCGACAGAGCCTGCGAGCACGAAGAGAAAGAATCCTGCGTCGCCTGCCATTGCCAGACCGGTCGATCCAATGAGTTCCATTTCACCGACCTCGAAAGCCCAACCGAACTTCGAGCATACACACTCGTGCTTGCCGCTTCCATAAAACCTAGTTACGAGTTCCTTTCCTCCGAGCCTTCTCGATGGCGAAGTCGCTGAGCTACCGGGATGCCGGGTTGAACCTCGAAACCTACGCCGAGACGATGTCCGGCGTGCAGTCCCTCATCGCGTCCACCTGGGGGCCGAACGTCCTCCGCTCCCCCTTCAAGGGGGCCGGCGGCAAGGGCGGCAGCTTTGCCAGCCTCTACGACCTCGAACCGCCCAATGGCGGCGGCCTCTTCTCCCGCATCTTCAGCCGCAAATACAAGCGGCCCGTCCTCGTCACCTGCACCGACGGCGTCGGCTCCAAACTCAAGATCGCCATGATGGCGAACAAGTACGACACCGTCGGCATCGACCTCGTCGCCATGAGCGTCAACGACCTCGTCTGCACCGGCGGCGAACCGCTCACATTCCTCGACTACCTCGCGATGGCCAAGGACGACCCCGCGCGCACCGTCGAACTCGTGACGGGCATTCGCGACGGCTGCCTCGCATCGGACTGCGCGCTCGTCGGCGGAGAGACGGGCGACGCTGCGCAAAGCTGCTGCGGGCTACT
>CAZNSL010001404.1:0-1517 GCA_964574975.1 uncultured Alcaligenaceae bacterium
CTCGCGCCCTTCGCCGTCAAGCAGGTGCGCGACAACCGCCTGCAGCCAAAGGAGCAACGGGTGATCGCCCTCGCCCTTCCCGCGACCGTCGCCACCGCAGAGGTTCGCCTCAAGTTCTTCCTCCTCGCCCCCTTCGCCGCGCAACAACTCGGCTACCAGGGGCCTGAGACCAAGCCGATCCTCTTGTCGGCGATCACTGCGAAACGTTGAACTCATTCGGTTTTCGCGGCGAATCGCAAAGCGACTTGGCACGAAGTTGGAGCACCCTCGCGGGAGGCACGTGCGGCATCGCTTGACGAATTCGCGGCCTCTTTCGGTCGTAACCCCGCAATCACCGGCCTTGGCATTTCGGGTGCTGAACGGGCCGGCATGCGTTCTTTCATCCTGTCGATCGTCGCGCTGCTCGTCGGCTGTTCGGGTGGCGTCTCCAACCCGTCGCCAGAGGAGACCGCGACCGTCACCGCGCGCGTCGATGCGAGCAGCTTCGTCGACAAGGTGACCGCCGGCTACCAAGCCTGGTTCGCCTGCCCGACCGACGGCTCGAGCGGTTGGACACACTGGTCGGGGGGCAGACCCGCGCCGGGCCGAGTCACCTTCGAGCTGTACCCCGACGTGCGTGAGTACGATCCCCGCGCGCTCTGCGAGTCCGATCTCGCGCCGCTGCGGAACGGTCAACCGTCGCGCCTCTACAACGCCGCGTCGGAGAGCGTGATCGAGACCCACTTCCGGTGGATGGAGGAGTACGGGATCGACGGCGTCGGCCTGCAGCGCTTCGTGGTGGGCTTGGGCAGCTCGGGCTCGACGATCATTCCCGAGCGCGTGCGCGCAGCAGCGGAGCGCCACGGCCGGATCTTCTACGTCATGTACGACATCAGCGGCGCGCGGGAGAGCGACTGGGCCGATCAGATCAAGCGCGACTGGCAGGACACGATGGAGCAGCGGCTGCGGATCACGTCCTCCCCGCAGTACGCGAGGCAAGACGGGCGGCCGGTGGTGAACGTGTGGGGCATCGGGAGCGGCGATCGTCCCGGAACCGCGCAGCAGGCGCTCGATCTGATCAACTGGTTCAAGGGCCGTGGCGTGTACGTCGTCGGCGGCGTGCCGTACTGGTGGAACCAACCCGGCGGCGGAAAGCCTGGCTTCGATGGCGTCTACGCGGCGCTCGACATGGTGCAGCCGTGGGCGGTCGGAACCTTCGCGAACGAAGGCGACGTCGATGGGCACTTCGCCGGAATGATCGACGCCGAGGTGCGGCTCACTCGCTCGCGCGGCCAGGCCTATCAACGGGTGATCTGGGCCGGCTTTGCCTGGTCGAACTGGAACGGCGGCGGACGAAACGGAATCCCCCGGCGGGCGGGGCGCTTCTTCTGGCGCCAGGCGTACAAGACGGCGCAGGCGAACCTGAGCGCGTACATCGCCATGTTCGACGAGTACGACGAGGGCACCGCGATCGCGAAGGCGGCCGAAGACGAGAGCATGACGCCGTCGAATCAGTACTTCCTCACCCTCGACGCCGA
>CAZNSL010001405.1:0-1516 GCA_964574975.1 uncultured Alcaligenaceae bacterium
GCCGCGGCTGCACTGTGTCTTAGCCCGGGTGGGGCGGCCGTTGGTTGCCTGGGGTGGAAACCCCTGGAACCAAACCCCCAGGAGCGTAGCCCCGGAGGGGCGGCAGACGGCCCCGCGCGAGATGTCTGCCGCCCCTCCGGGGCTGAATTGTCGGGGGCACCAGTTCCAGGGGTTTCCACCCCTGGCTACCAACGGCCGCCCCTCCGGGGCTATACAACGGGGCAAGACACTGAGGCACCTGGAGACGCAGGAACGGAGTCGGAGCGGCGAGCCACGCCCTCAAACCTCGGTCTCCCTGTCTCGGCGCAGGCGCGCCGGCCGCACCTCGACGAGATTCCGCAGGAACGACCGCTCGACGCCCGCGCCTTGCTCGTCGATCCGCTCGATGCCTTCCTGCACGACTACCAGGAGAAGACGCGCCTCAACCGCACCATCCTCGACCACCTGTTGCACTCGTCGTTCGAGGGCACCGACGACGACGGCCAGCCCGCGCCGGAGGCCGACCTCGTTCTCGACCCGACGCCCGACCCGGCCACGGTGCAGGCCGTCCTCGGCCGTTACGGCTTCCGCGATGTGCCGGGGGCGTACCAGAACCTGCTGCTGTTGGCCGTGGAGTCGGTGCCATTTCTGTCGGCGAGGCGCTGCCGGCACTTCCTCGCGTCGATCGCGCCGCGGCTGTTGCGCGAGGTGGCCGCCGCCCCGGACCCGGACCTGGCGCTCACCAACCTGGAGAAGGTGTCGGCGTCGCTCGGCGCGAAGGCCGTATTGTGGGAGCTGTTCAGCTTCAACCCACCGAGCCTGAAGCTCTACGTCGATCTGTGCGCCGGCAGCCAGTTCCTCGCGGAGGTGCTGACCAACAACCCCGGCATGATCGACGAGTTGCTCGACACGCTGGTCCTCAACCGCCCCCGCCCGGCCGCGGAGCTGCGCGAGGAACTGGCGGCCCTGTGCGCCGGGGCCGCCGATGTCGAGCCGATCCTGCACAGCTTCCAGGACAAGGAACTCCTGCGCCTCGGCGTCCGCGATCTGCTCGGCAAAAGCCCCGTCGCCGAAACGGCCGCGGGCCTCAGCGATCTCGCCGAGGTCCTCCTGGCGCTGGTCGTCGCCCGGGAAGTGCCGGGGGCGACGGCGAAGTTCGGTACACCGACTCTGGCCGACGGTTCGCCGTGCCGCTTCGCGGTGTTGGCCCTGGGCAAGCTCGGCGGCCGGGAGATGGCCTACCACAGCGACCTCGACCTCGTGTTCGTCTACGAGGCCGACGGCCGCACGCGCGGCGGCGCGGAGACGGACAACCAGCACTACTTCAGCGAACTGGCCCGGCGGGCGATCCGCGCCATCGGCCGGCACGGGCCGACGGGTCGGCTGTACGCCGTGGACGCCCGCCTGCGACCGGCGGGCAGCGCCGGGAGCCTGGCGGTGTCGTTGGCCGAGTTCGAGCGCTATTACGCCGGCGGCGGGGCGAAGCTGTGGGAGCGGCAGGCGCTGACGCGGGCGCGGGTGGTGTTCGGCGACCCGG
>CAZNSL010001406.1:0-1513 GCA_964574975.1 uncultured Alcaligenaceae bacterium
AGCCGTCGGGGTACCCGGCCTCGGCCAGCAGCTTCTTCGCCCCTTCCGGATCGTAGGCCTCGACCTTGAGGTTCTTCGTCGCGCCGAACAGGAAGTCCGGCACGACCTGCCCGGCCGGCACCGCCTCGCCCTCCATCACGCGCTCGACGATCGCCGGACGGTTGATCATCTTCGACAGCGCCTTGCGGACGCGCGCGTCCTTCAGCGGATTGCGGTCGAGCGGCTTGCCGTCCTTCGCGGTGACGGTCGGCGTCACCGCGCGGTCGCTGTCCATGTGCACGTACATGAGCCGGTCGGACACGCTGCGGTAGATCGCGAGCCGCTTGTCCGTCTTGAGCTTCGCCACGTCCGCCGTCGGCACCGCCTCGATCACCTGCACGTCGCCCGCCAGCAGAGCGGCCACGCGCGCGGCGTCCTGCGTCAGGATGCGCAGCGTCACCTTGTCCCACGGCGTCTTGCCGCCCCACCACGCGTCGTTGCGCGCGAGCTCGAGGCGGTCGCCCTTGGCGAAGCGGACGAGCTTGTACGGGCCGGTGCCGATCGCCGCCTTGCCCGAGTTGAAGTCCTCGGTGGTCGCGTTGGCGAACTGCCTGCTGATGATCGCCACCTGCGACATGTCGGACGGCATCAGCGGGTACGGCGTGGCCGTCTTGAACCGGATCGTGTGCGGGTCGACGACCTCGATCTTCTGGATCTGCTTCGTGTACGCGGTGAACGGCGACGGGCTGTTCGGCACCTTCGGCACGCGCTCGATCGACGCGACGACGTCGGCGGCCGTGAAGTCGCTGCCGTCGTGGAACTTGACTCCACGGCGCAGCTTGAACTCCCACGTCGTCGGGTCGACCGCCTTCCACTCAGTGGCCAGCGACGGCTGCGGCTGCGACTTCTCGTTGCGCTCGACCAGGTACCCGTACACGTGCGAGGCGACGTTGTTGTTCGGCGTCAGGTTGTGGTAGTGCGGGTCGGTGGACGTCACGTCGGTGCCGAGGCCGATCACGAGGTTCGCCGCATACGCGGGGAGCGCGGCGCAAACGGCCGCGAACGCGGCAAAGAGGGAGCGGGCGAGGCGCATCGGGAGGTCTCCGGGGGGCGGGGCAAGACGCGCCGGCTGGCACTGGCGGCGGCACGGTCTGCGAGCGCCCAAGGATAGCGCAATGCGTTTCCGTTTGTAACGGTGGGCCTGACCGCCGGGTCGGGGGTCAACCGGCCGGCGCTCCCCTGCGTTCTTGTGCGCAGGTTCCGGTGCCCGCGTCGCGACGCACCGGCCGTCCAGTCAAGGAGAGAACTGCGATGAAGCGTCCCCTCACCCTCGCCGCGGCGCTCGGCGCCGCGTTCGTGGCCGCCGCCGCGCTGTCGCCTGCCGCGGCCCTCGCTGGCAACGTCGCGTGGAGCGTGTCGATCGGCGGGCCGGGCTTCGCGGTCAGCGCGGGCCAGCCCGGCTTCGCCGGCGCACCGTGGGCCGGCGCACCGTTCCGCCCGCACTGGCGCCCGGCGTTTCGGCCCGTCGTCGTCG
>CAZNSL010001407.1:0-1510 GCA_964574975.1 uncultured Alcaligenaceae bacterium
CATCATTGCCCTCTTGATGGCCCTGCTGCTTCCTGCCGTACAGAAGGTGCGTGAAGCAGCCAACAAGATGATCTGCAGCAGCAACCTCAAACAGATGGGCGTGGCATTGCACCACTACCATCTCGACTACGGCTGCTTCCCCAACAACTTGAAGAACTACCCGAACTACAGTCCGTTCACCGATCTGCTCCCGTACATCGAACAGGATTCGATCTTCAAAAACACGAGCGACATCATCGTCTTCCGTTCGATCGTGCCGATCTATTACTGCCCGTCGCGGCGCGGACCGACCGTGGTGAAGTACAACAGCAACCTGGATCACGCCTTGATGGATTATGCCGCCGCCGTGCCAGCCGCGCTCGGCACGTCGCAGAGCACCGCCATGTGGCAGGGTGGCGATTTCGTCCTGCCGGTGAATTCCATTTACAACGGGGTCATCGTACGGGCCAAAACGAAGTCGGGCACCGTCACCCCGACGCGGATCGACGACGGTTTATCGAACACGATGGTATTCGGCGAGAAGCGTCTGGATACCGCGGCCTACACGATCGGGGATTGGCACGACGATCGTGGCTGGACCGACGGCTGGGACCCAGACATAATGCGGGTCACCGTCATACGACCCATCCAGGACGGCTCGAACGTGACGGGCTACGAGTTTGGCTCCGCTCACGCGAACGGTATCAACGCCGCCTTTGCCGACGGATCGGTTCGCGGCCTGTCGTACTCGATCACATTGGCTACGTTCAATTCGTTGGGCGATCGCCGCGACGGACGGACACTCGGCGATTTCTAGGCGAAAATGCGAAAACCCTGGGGTCTGGCGACCCCAGGGTTTTGAGTGGGCGCTACAGGACTTGAACCTGTGACCCCCAGCGTGTCGAGCTGGTGCTCTAGCCAACTGAGCTAAGCGCCCGAACTAAACAACACTCTATCGCGTTCGCCGTGGCGGTCAAGGGCTAGACACGTCACCGGCTGGACGGGTTCACCTCGATACGAATACCGCCAGTGCCAAAGGTGGTACTGTGTACGTAGCTCCGACTGGCACTACCGGCCCGTCGCCCTCTGGCACGAAGTCCAGCGGCGAGGCCAACGCCGTATCGACAACGCGCCGCCAGCGCTTACCGGACGGTGACGGCGGCACCACGAACGCGGCCGGGTCCCAGCCGCCGTTGATGGCAACATAAAAGTCGTCGTCCGGCTCGCGGCTCGTGCGCCGGCCGTCGAGGGCATACGCGATTGCGCGCGAGCCGGGAGAGAAGTCGGGTTGGTTCGGATCGGAGCCGTGCCAGACGATGTCGCCGTCGGCGAGGAAGTCGCGCCGCCGCAGGGCAGGATGACGCTTGCGGAGACCGATCATCGCTTGCGTAAATCGCAGCACATCGGCGTGTCGGTCGGCCAGCGACCAATCGACCCAACTCGTCTCGTTGTCCTGACACCAGGCGTTGTTGTTGCCGCCCTGAGTTCGCAGGAACTCGTCGCCGGCCAGGAGCATCGGCGTACCCTGCGA
>CAZNSL010001408.1:0-1508 GCA_964574975.1 uncultured Alcaligenaceae bacterium
ATGGCACTGCCGACGCGGCCGGCGAGCATGGTGGCGGCCAGCACCGGCCCCAGCTCGCGTAGCACCGACGTGTTGATGAGCGACCCCATCCAGGTTTCCAGCCCCATCGGCTTGAACTGGCCGTACGCCTGGACGGCGAGGACCATGCCGATGAACGCGCCGGTCAGCCCGACGACGAAGACGCTGCGGACGCCGATCTCGTAGCAGACCGGCACGAACGTGCCAGGATAGGGGCGACGCGTGGCTGTGCGGCGGAGGGAGCGCAGGGCGAACGCGGTCCAGGCGCCGCGGCCCTCGACGGCATTGAGGATCGCTACCATCGCGATATCCCGCAGGGTTCGCAGCGTAGGAGCCGCGACCGTCAGGGAGCGGCATCGCGGCGCACCCTGACGGTCGCGGCTCCAATGTCCATCGACCGCGCGTGGGGCAGGCGCTTACCGATTACCTGCCGCCGTTGACGGAACACGCGCCCACGGGCCGGCCGTGCTGCCATTGCACCCACAGCCCCAACCGTGGGTCGAACGCGAACCCGGTGAAGTCCGGGTCCACCGGCCGGGCCGTCGGGACGTAGTCGTCCGGCACCGGGCGAGCGGTCAGCGGTTCCTCGCGGTCGGCGAGGAACCGCTCGCGGGCACGGACCATCGCCAGTTCCTGCCAGCCGGCCAGCACGATCAGCGGCGCGATGAACAGTAGCATCGGCGAGCCGTAGTTGGTGAACGACACGAACACGAATAAGAGCGCGAACACCTTGGCGACGCCCACGGCTACCTCGGTCGCCCGAACGCGGCCGAGGCCCATCGCCAGCACCGCCCGCAACACGCGGCCACCGTCCATTGGGAACGCCGGGATCATGTTGAAGATCACAAGCGCGACGTTCGACAGCAGCACCTTGGCGACGAACACCTCGGCGAGCGTGCCGGTATCCAACACGTCGGCCGAGGGCACGAGGTTCACCAGGTTCAGGCCCACGAGCAGCCCGGCCGCGATGACGACGTTGACCAGCGGCCCAGCTACGGCGATGACGATCTCCTCGAACGGCCGTTCGCTCATGCGGTCGAGTCGGGCGACACCGCCGATCGGGTAGAGGGTGATGTCGCGCGTGCCGATGCCGAAGCCGCGAGCCGCCAGGGCGTGCCCGAGTTCGTGCAACAGGACGCAGCCGAAGACGGCCAACACGACGCCGACATCGAGGACGGCGGACGCGAGGCCGTCGTGGCGGCCGGCGAAGAAGACGAAGACCGGCAACAGCAAAAACGACCAGTGGACGAACAGGTCGATGCCGAAGGCGCGGCCGAGTTTCCAGGAGCGCATTGCGGTCCTAGCTTTCTCCAATTGAGAGGGCGATTGGGGACTACGTCTATTGTAGATGCGCGGGCCAGGGGAAGGATGCCGAATGGCCCGTGACGCCGCGAGCCGAGCCGAACGCGGCGAGCGCCAAACGGCTGAGGCGTGACGCTCCCCGCGCGACGCTCCGCTCGCGGCGTCCCGGGGGTGGTGAGAACTACACG
>CAZNSL010001409.1:0-1507 GCA_964574975.1 uncultured Alcaligenaceae bacterium
TACGGCACCTTGACCGCTTCCGGGTGGGTGTCGAGCAGGCGCGGCGCGAATGTGCAGACGACGAAGCCTGTCGCCTCGAAAGTCTGGTGGATCGGCGGCGGTTGGTGGATCGTGCCGGTGATCGGCTCGAAGTCGTCGGCGTTGAACGTGTACGGGTAGAGCATGCCGTCCCAACCGATCACGTCGAACGGGTGGTTCGCCAGCGTGTAGCGCGACAGCCGCGAGCCGTCTTTGATGATGACAGTCGCGTCCTCGTCCTTCGCTTGCACGTCGAGTTCGTGCGGGCCGTGGAAGTCGCGCTCGTAGAACGGCGCGCCTAAGCGAATCTGCCCATCGGCGTTCAAGTAACGCGGCGGGATTTCGATGTCCGAGGACGATTCCATTACGAGCAAGTCCGGCGGCGTCTCCGGGTCGAAGTCGAATCTGTAGGTCGTGCAGCGTGGGATGACCACATAGTCGAACGGCTTGACCGGCAGCACGCCGAACATCGTGTTCAATGTGCCGCGCCCCCGGTGGACGAAAACGATCTCGTCGGCCGTCGCGTTGCGGAACAGTTCCGCCTGCGGCTTCGCCGGCCGGCAGCGGGCGATGGTCACGTCGGCGTTAGCCAGGAACGGCACGCGTCCGGTGATGGGGTCGCCGCCGGACGGCATCTTGCCCGACTTCAGATGGTGGTGTCGCAGCGTCGGGTCGTCGATGAGACGCAGTTCCACGGTGCCGGCTGGCTCGATCTTGCGAACGCGTGTCGGTGGCCGCAGATGGTAGGCGATGCTGTATGCCCGGCTAAAACCGGAGCGCGTCACCACTTCCTCGTAGTAGATGCCCTCGCCCTTGTAGCCGGGTTCGACGCGGTGTTCGATGTGCCGCTTGCGTGGGACGGAGCCGAGTTTCAGGTATGGGGGCATGGTCAGCAGCCTTTCCCCACCCGCGCTACGGGTAGGCTTACGGGAGAGTACTATAGCGTGCCGCGCTTCGCCTGTTCGCGCTCAATCGCCTCGAACAGTGCCTTGAAGTTCCCCTTACCGAAGCTCTTCGAGCCGCGTCGCTGGATCACTTCGAAGAACAACGTCGGCCGGTCGGCCACCGGCTTCGTGAAGATCTGTAGCATGTACCCCTCGTCGTCGCGGTCGACGAGGATACCCAGCGACGCCAACTCGTCGATGTCTTCCTGAATCGCACCAACTCGCTCCGGCAGCGCGTCGTAATACGACCGAGGTACCCGCAAAAACGATACGTCGTTGTCGCGCATCGCTCGCACCGTCGCGACGATGTCGCCGGTCGCCATGGCGATGTGCTGCACGCCGGGACCGCCGTTGAACTGCAAGTATTCCTCGATCTGAGACCGCCGCCGCGACTGCGCCGGCTCGTTGATCGGGAACTTGATCCGCCCCGTGCCGTTCTGTACCACCTTCGACATGAGCGCCGAGTTCTCGGTACTAATGTCCCGGTCGTAGAAGTGGACGAGTTGCTTGAAGCCGAGGACGTTCTGGTAGAACCGTACCCACTC
>CAZNSL010001410.1:0-1282 GCA_964574975.1 uncultured Alcaligenaceae bacterium
CCGGACGTGCCGTGTCGCGAGAAGCTGCAAACCGGGCCGCGAGCCGTGAGGACGGTATTCTGGAGCTGGGCCAGTTGTTGTCCCTTGGTGATCGATGCTGGGAATGGTTTGCCGTCGAGTTCCTTGAGCTTCGGCTTATAGTCCAACGTCTCGAACTGCGACGGCCCGCCGGCCATGCACAGGTGGATGATCCGCTTGGCCTTCGGTGGGAAGTGCGGTGCGGTCAGGGTGCCGCGTGTTCCGGCCGTAGCCCGCGACGGCAGCAGCGTCGCCAGTGCCATCCCGCCGAGTCCGTAGGCGGATTGCGTCAGAAAGGTCCGCCGCGTAACGGAGCGGAGATGCGCCTGTGCGTCGAACATGTGAATCAATACCGGGTTATGGATTCCTGAAGGTTCAACACAACGCGGCAGGCGTTCGCCCAAGCCGCAAGTTCGGGTTCGCTGCCGGCGGTCGCGGAGGCGTTGCCGGCATGCAGCAGAGCCTTGGCCTCGGCCGGGTTCGTCGCGTAATGCGACCGCTGCGCGGTGACGAATGCGACGATCCGCTCGGACTCCGCCGGTTTCGGTCGTCGGGCTAGCGCCAGTTCGTACAGCCGTTCGACTCGGGCCGCGTCGTCCTTCGCCTCGGCGACGAGCCTTGCAGCAAGTACTCGCGCCGCCTCTACGAACGTCGGGTCGTTGAGGAGGGTCAACGCTTGCTGTGGCGTGTTGGCATTCGTTCGGCAGGCCGTGCATTCCTCGCGAGAAGGCGCGTCGAAGTTCGCAAGCATCGGGTGCAGAAACGTGCGCTGCCAGTGGACGTAGACGCCGCGGCGGTACTGCCGATCATCGCCGTTGGCAACGTAGTTTCGGTCGGGGAATTGCAAGTTGGAGTAATATCCGGCCGGCTGGTACGGCTTGACGCTCGGGCCACCGATATCGCGACATAGCAAGCCGGCGACGGTGAGTGCGTTGTCGCGGACGAATTCGGCTTCGAGCCGCCGCGGCGACAGGAATGTGACCAGCCGATTGCCAGGGTCCATGTCGTGCAGTTCCGTCCGCACGCGCGACTCTTGCCGATAGGCTGCTGACGCCACGAGCAGACGGACCATATGCTTCACGTCCCAGCCGTTTTCGCGAAATTCGACGGCGAGCCAGTCGAGCAACTCCGGGTGCGACGGGCACTCGCCTTGGGCACCCACGTCCTCTACGCTTGCGCAGAGGCCCGTACCGAAAATCTGTTTCCACAGCCGATTGACGAAGACGCGGGCGGTCAGCGGGTTGTCGTCCGACAATAACCAATT
>CAZNSL010001410.1:1292-1506 GCA_964574975.1 uncultured Alcaligenaceae bacterium
AATTGGTGAGATCGAGCCGTGTGAGACGGCCAGCGTTCGCCCGTGGCTGCGGCAGGAAGTGCGGCACCGCAGGCGTCACAATTGCGCCCGATTCGTCCTGCCAGTTGCCGCGCGGCAGGACGCGCGTTGCCGATGGACGTTGCGATACCGTGACCTGGCAGAAAGCACTCCCGCCACGGCAATCGGCAATTTCCTTCGTCAGTGTCTGGATGCG
>CAZNSL010001411.1:0-1502 GCA_964574975.1 uncultured Alcaligenaceae bacterium
GTCGTCAGCAGCGCGACTGCGGCGAACGGCGCCAGCGCGGACGCGGTCGTCGTGCTTCGGCCACCCGAGGCGCCGTCCACGCCGCGACGTCGCAGCGCGAACCAGACCAGCGCGCCGAGCACCACAAGGCCGAGCAACCAGCGCCAGCTGTCGCCCAGCCAGTGTCCGAGCTGCGACGCGAGGTCCTCGTGCGCCTCGGCGGCGATCTCGAGCGTGCCACCGAGCAGGTCCTCGCCGGCCGCAGCCTGCACGGTCAGCGTCACCGCGGCCGAGGTGCCGGCAGGGATCGGCTGGATCGCGACGGCGTACTGCCCAGGCGACTCCTCCTTCGACCTCGGCGGCATCACCGACCGACACGCCGAGCTTCGCGCCGGTCACCGGCTCGTTGCTGTCGTAGCGGTCGAGCCAGATGTCGAGGTGATCGCCGTGCGACTCGACCAGCGCCTCGTAGAGTTCCGAGGTCAGTTCGGCGACGTTGCGCGACGGCAGGCCCGCCGATGCGGCCGCCGCCTTGGCCTCGGCGGCTTCGGCCTCGTGGTCGTGACCCTCGTGGGCCGTGGCCGCTAATGGCAGGCCGCACAGCAGTACGGCGAGCGATGCGAGACGGGCGGACGTCGACGGAATCCGGGACGGACGAACGGACATGGCGAACCTCGGGCGCGAACGGACGGGATCGCGGCTTCGAGACGAAGCGCGACGCTCGACGGCGACGAGGGGCCTAGATCAGCAGGCGGGTGGAAACGCCCGGACGTGCGCCGGAGAGGCGCGGACGACGATCGCCCCCGGGCCACCGTGACACGGCGGCGACCAGGCGGGGTGCGGTTTGCGGCGCCACGACTGGCGACGATTGCCACAACAGCAGAATCGGTGCAGCTAAAGCGGCGAGCGTCGGCGTCGCGCCGGAGGAGGCGTCGGTGGCGGCGGAGACGTGCGCCGTATGCCCGGCCCCGTGCGGATGCGAATGCAGGCCGTGGCAATGCGGGGCATGGTGGCCCGGAACTTCGCCGGAGGCCGGCGCGGCGCCCTCGGCGCCGGTGTGACAGGGCTCGACCGCACTGGTCATGTGGATGCCGTCGGAGTCGTGCAGGCACCAGGCGAGCGTCGCGGCGAGCCCCTGAGAGGCGAACGCCACCAGGGCCAGCGCCACGCAGAGGCCGGGCCAGCGACGTACCAGATGTCGTAAGCGGGACAGCACGGTCCGATCCTAAGCGACGGCCGGGCCCGGCGTCACGCCGGCCGGGGTGGTTGGACGCACCCAAATCGCACGAATGTGACGCCCGGCCGTTGCCGCAGGGATCGCATCGGCCGCAGGCAGTCCGGACCGGGGGCAACGACCGCCTGGCCACCCCACCAGCCGACGAGGCTGCCCGCCATCGTGACGCTCATGCAGACTCCAGCCGCGCCGCGATCGCTCGACCCACGTCCACGGTGCTCGCCTGGCCACCGAGGTCGCGGGTATGCGGCCCCCTTTCGAGCACGTGGGTGATCGCCGCGACGATGGC